>NZ_VAUV01000004.1:300000-386219 GCF_005780165.1 Phragmitibacter flavus
AACGCACGATGCTCATCTTCCCGCCGCTGCGACCGCGCTCCCTGCCCCACCTGCACCACATGCTTCAGCCGGTTGAGATACTCCCTTCGCTCCCTCGGCATCACCGACTTCACCTTTAACAAAGCCGACCGCAAAGCCCCCCTCAACGACTCATCCGCCACCTGCTCCGTCACCTCGCCACTGAGAAACAGCGCCGCCGCCTCATCCTCCGTAAACATCACCGGCGGCACATGATACCCCTTCATGAGGCTGTATCCCACCCCCGCCTCCGCCACAATCGGCACCCCCGCCTCCCCCAGCGCCGCCAGATCCCGGTAAACCGTGCGCACACTGATCTCAAAATGCGCCGCCACTTGTTCCGCCGTGATGACCCGCTGCCCTTGCAGCAACAAAATCATCCCCGTCAGCCGGTCAATGCGGTTCATGTCTCCATCATCCAGCGCCAGGCTTCATTGGCAACTATTTCAGCTGACCCCGCCCTCCGAGCAGTTGCGCAGAACATCAACCCATGGCATGCTTCGTCATGAGCACGCTCACCGCCATTCTGGAACCCGATCCAGACGGAACCCTGCATCTTCCCCTTCCCGAAGACATGCGCTCTGGAAAAATTAAAATCGTGGCGACTCTCGAAATCGCCGAGCTGCAATCAAAACCATCTCCACTGGGAATGTGGAAAGGAAAGCTGGAACTTCTTCCTGGTTGGAATGAACCCCTCGAAGATCTTAAAGACTATACCAAGTGAAGCTCCTTCTGGACACCAATGCATTCCTCTGGATGACCTTGGACGCTCCAGAGCTAACCGCCCGAGCTCGCCAAACTATCGCTAACCCAGACGCTATTCACTTGATCAGCGTCGCCACCCTCTGGGAAATCGCGATCAAAGACGGATTGGGAAAGCTACGTCTTCATTCTCCCCTAGAATTAATGCTCCGCGACATCAGCCCCGCCTATGGCCTTCTGCGACTGCCCATCGAAGACGATCATTTGATCGCCTATCGCAACCTGCCGCTTCATCACCGCGACCCATTTGACCGGATCATCATCGCCCAAGCCCTCAGTGAAAACCTCGTAGTGATCAGCAGCGACGCTGCATTTGATGCCTATGGAATCACGCGGATCTGGTGAGCTATCTGAAGGTAAGATCTATCCCTTTCTCTTCGATTTCGGTTTCACCATCCCCCAAACCTTCCAAAGCACCGCCAGCGCCGCCACACTCCCCGCCACCAGCATCAACCACGGCAAATGATGTTCCACCGTGGTGCTCATCATCGGCTGCTGCTGCATCAACTCACTCAGCTGATACCGATACCGCACCTCGTTGCCATGGGCATTGAGCTGCCTGGAATTGGTCGCCACAATCGGACTCGCATACTTGGTGGTGTAATTCACAAAATTGAAATCCGGCAACCCGTTTGGCAGCGCCATTCCTCCCCCCAGCTGCCGCTCAATCACCATCCCCTTCTCGGTCTTCTCCTTCGTGAATTTCCCCGCCAGCACCACCGCCTGCGGATGCAAGGCCACCGCCTCGTTCCACGCTTCCAGCGAATCAAAACTCAAAACCATCTTCACCACCGGCTGCCGCCCCTGCCTCAACTCATGGCTCAACAGCCGCACCCCGCTCACCTTGTCGAGATGCTCCTTGATCTTCGCCGCCGTCACCTGCCCTTGGACCTCCGAAAACTTTCCGACCAACGAATCCGGCAACGTCAAAGTAATCCGCGCCTCACCGGACAAGTTCTCCTTGATCGTCATCTCCTCCTCGTAATCCAAACAGCCGCTCAGCAGCAGCACCGCAGCCAGCGAACCCAAACATGATTTTAGCGAAAAGGACATCGCCAATGGAAAAGCCGGAAACTTCGCACTTGGCAAGCCACAAATTCAGCGGACATGCGTAGAAAATCAGACAGTCCCGTCACTTTCCGCTCATGCCCACCCCGTCCTACGACGCCCAACAACGCATTACCGCCATCCGCAACGCCATGCCTGAAGGCGGCATGTTCGAGGGCAAAGAATGGGTGACCTCCCCCGAAGCGTTCCCCATCCAACCCGAGCTTCTGCAAAAAATCGAAGACCTCGGCGACGCCACCCTCGCCTTCCAACGCGCCTGCAACGACCTCTACCTCGACGGCACCGATGGCGGCACCCACGCCTGGGTCACCCAACTTCTCGACCAAGGCAAACCCGCGTCCCTCATCAAACTCGGCCGCGATCCCCTCTGGCGCAACGCCCTCCCGCGCGTCATCCGACCCGACCTCATCCTCTCCGAAACCGGCGTCAGCATCGCCGAACTCGACTCCCTCCCCGGCGGCATTGGCCTCACCGGCTGGCTAGGCCAGACCTACACCGACCTCGGCGAAGAAAACATCATCGGCGGCCCCGATGGCATGATCGAAGGTTTCAGCCGCGCCTTCCCCGGTCACGACTTCCTCATCTCGCGCGAATCCATCGGCTACCAGCCCGAAATGGCATGGCTCGCCGAACAACTCAATCAACTGGAAGGCAGCGAACGCCGTGTCCTCAACCCCTGGGAAATCGAACCCCACGAAGTCGCCGGAGCCGACCTCTACCGCTTCTTTGAGCTCTGGGACCTCGACCACGTCGAACACAGCCCCGCCCTCCTCCAAATGGCCCGAAGTGGCGAACTCCACTTCACCCCGCCTCTCAAACCTTACCTCGAAGAAAAACTCTGGCTCGCTCTCTTCTGGTCACCTGCATTGCGCGATTGGTGGTCCACCCACCTCACCCCCGCCCACCTAACCCTGCTCCAGGAATGCATCCCCTACGGCTGGGTTTTTGATCCCGTCCAACTACCACTCCACGCCGAATGGCCCCAGCTCGGCATCCAGTCCTGGAACGAACTCAAAAAATTCGGCAACAAGGAACGCGAACTCGTCCTCAAAATCAGCGGCTTCGCCGAAACCGCCTGGGGCAGCCGCGGTGTCAGCATCGGCCACGACCTCTCCGGCACCGAATGGAGCGCCGCCATCGACGATGCCCTCGCCCGTTTTCCGCAAACCCCCCACGTCCTGCAACGCTTCACCCGCGCCCGCGTCATCGCCCATCCCATGTGGAACGACGCCACCAACCAGCCCGCCAATCTGCAAGGTCGCGTCCGACTCTGCCCCTACTACTTCGTCTCCCCAGATCAGCAATCCACCTCCCTCGGCGGCATCCTCGCCACTGCCGTTCCCGCCGACAAAAAGATCCTCCACGGCATGCGCGACGCCGTCATCGTCCCCTGCAAAACCGCCTAAACGGCGTGCGAGTGCTCTTTTTCGCACAAAACACGCCCGATCAACGCAACTCCATGCTGGACGACGTTGCGCTTTTCCCCTTACAATTTATTTTCTGCGATTATGCGCCTGTTTACACGACTTTTGTGGATCTCCACCTTCCTGCTCGCCACCTACTCTTGGATGGTGGCCTTCGAGCATGGCTTTGCCTGGAACGGATTCCGCGACGGTTTCAAAACGGAATGGCGCAACGTCAGCGCCCTCATCATGGCGCAACCGCAGAGCGTGCCCGCCCCCCAGGCGCCCGCCAACCTCTGATCTGACGTTCAATCAAACTCCTCTCCACACCCATCCCCACCCTACCCATCCACTCGTAGAAACCTACCAGCCGTTTTTCTTTCCATGACCGAATCCGAACTAGCCCAGCAACAGAAAAACCTCTGGCTCAAAGGCGTCAGTGCCCTCCAGCTTAAGAACTACGACTACGCCATCAGTCTGATCCTCTCCGTCGTCAAACAGTCGCCTGAATTCCTCGAAGGCCGCAAAGTTCTGCGTCGTGCCGAAGGCGAAAAAATGCGCACCCAGAAAAAAGGCCTCTTCGGCGGCGGTCTCAGTCTGGGCGGATTCAAACTACCCACCGGCGGCAAAAAAGACCCTTGGGGTGCCATTGCTGAACTCGAAGAGGCGGTCTTCCAAAAAGATCCCTACAACATCAACGCCAACCAGGCCCTCTACGATCACGCGATGCGCCTGAACCAGACCGATCTGGCCGCGTTCGCCCTCGAAACCATCCGCGAAGGCCACCCCACCAACACCCGCAACATGCACGTGCTTGCCCAGCACTACATGGCCCACGAAGTTCCCGAAAAAGCCAGCGACGTCTACCGCAGCATCCTGAAGGTCACCCCGTCCGACATGGACGCCATCAAAGGCGAAAAAGATTCCGCCGCGAAAACTTCCATGATGCGCCAGGGCTGGCAGCAGGAAGGTGGCATGAAGAGCGCGATGAAGGACTCCAAAGAGGCCCAGCAGCTCGAAATGCTCAACCGTCAGGGCATGACCCCCGAGCAGATGGAAGCCCTTCTCGCCCAGCTCTTCGAAGAATACGAAAAAGACCAAAACAACGTCGTTGTCGTCAAACGCATTGCCGACCTCTACGACAAGATGGAGCACCACGAACACGCGCTCAGCTACTATGAATGGGCTGTCCAGCTTAACCCTGGCGACGTCACCCTCCAGGCCCGCGTCGATCAAGTCCGCAACCGCGTCGCCGACATCCAGATCCAGGCCCTGCAGACCGAAATCGACAGCAACCCTGATGCTCCTGACATCGAAGAAAAGCGTGCCAACATCCTCGCCATCAAACGCGACCGTATCGCCTCCCTCCTTGCCGAAGCCAAAAGCAAAGTCGACCGCAACCCGACCGACAAACAATACCGCTTCGACTATGCCGCCGTCCTTTATCAGGGCGAAATGTTCCGCGAAGCCATCCCTGAGCTTCAGCAGGCCAAAAGCAACCCGCACATCCGCAACAAGGCTCTCCTCATGCTCGGCAAATGTTTTGCCGCCCTCAACATGAACGACCTTGCCATCGGCGCCATGCTCGAAGCCGTCAAAGAGATCCCTGCGTTTAACAACGAGAAGAAGAACCTCCTCTACTCCCTCGGCCTCGTTTACGAAAAAGTCGGCAACGCCACCGAATACCTCAACTGCATGAAGGAAATCTACAACAACGACTACGGCTACCTCGACGTCGCCGCCCGCGTTGAATCCTCCTACGCCGCCGGTTAAGTTACATCATTAAAAGCTTTTGTTCAGCGGCTGGTGCACTGCATCAGCCGCTTTTTCGTGCCCGCACGGCACCAAAAACTTTTCTCTTCTTTACAAACAACAAAATCTTGTGAATTTTCACAAGTGCACAAAACCGAGATCCCGCGCAAAACCGTTTACCGCCTGTCGATCTACCAGCGTTGTCTCCAACAACTCAAAGACAACCATATCGACACCGTCTCGTCCGACGCTCTTGCCAAAGCCGCCGGCGTCAAATCCACCCAACTGCGCAAAGACCTCACCTACTTCGGCCAGTTCGGCACCCGCGGCCTCGGCTACAACGTCGCCGCTCTCAGCAGCGCCATCAGTGAAGTTCTCGGCAGTTCCCGACTCCAGCCCGTCATCCTCATCGGCGTCGGCAACCTCGGTTCCGCCCTGCTGCGCTACAGTGGATTTCAGAAAGAAGGATTCGAAATCGTCGCCGCGTTCGACGCCAAACCCGATCCCAAACGCCTGCACGATCCCAAGATTCCGTTGCTCGACGCCCATCGCCTCACCGGCTACATCCGTCAGCATCAAATCAAAATGGCCATCCTTACCGTCCCTGCCCAGCACGCCCAGGAAGTCGTCAACGGCATGGTTGAAGCCGGCATCCAGGCCGTCCTGAATTTCTCCCCCGTCATTCTCGAAGTCCCCAAAAGCGTCATCGTCAACAACGTCGACCTCGCCGTCGAACTTGAGAACCTCAGCTATTTCATCCGTTAATTCCTCCTTATGGACCGCCCAGCCGCCATCGCCCAAATCCGTGAAGCCGCCAAAAACATCGCCCTTCAATTCATGAAAATCCATCCCGCCCTGCGTGCCTTGGACGATGAAACCACCACCGGCGAATGCCTCAAGGCCATCCATGAAATGACCGTCCAGCTCGAACTCATCAAAAAGAAAGTCGGCAAACTCGAACGCACCGACGACAGCACCGACCTCTAACCCCAAGAAACGCGGACACTCTTGTCCGCTTCAGTGGGGAGCACACGCATCCTGCGTGTCGTTCTCGGCATCTTGCAGAGAACCCGGAGCCACCGCCCGCAGCGCCCCCATCGTCCACACGACCGGATACAACCGCTCGTGATACCACAAACGCGCAAAATACAGCCCAATCGGTGCCGCCGGAAAAACCGTCCCCCCCTCGGTGTTCTGCACCAACCACCGCGCCCCGCGCTCCACCGCCTCACCCGTCTCACCAACCGTCACTAACGCCATCACCGCATTCGCCGTCTCTTCAATCGAAGTCACCACGCCCTTCGCGCCGCCCCATCCTCCATCCGCCCCCTGAGCCGCC
This sequence comes from Phragmitibacter flavus, assembly GCF_005780165.1. Classification (NCBI taxonomy): domain Bacteria; kingdom Pseudomonadati; phylum Verrucomicrobiota; class Verrucomicrobiia; order Verrucomicrobiales; family Verrucomicrobiaceae; genus Phragmitibacter; species Phragmitibacter flavus. The sequence goes on from NZ_VAUV01000004.1 coordinate 306,343, forward strand.
AGAAGAAACTCCGCCCCGCGACGCAATACCGCCATGCTCTCCGCGCTCAGCTCCACCCGACCCGCACCCGCCCCCTGCAGCACCATCGCCGTCCCATGCACCGGATTCTCCTCCTCCGGCGCGTGCTCATTGCCAAACCACAACGGCACCCACGACCCATCCGCCCGCTGCTCCCTCTGCAAATACTCCCACGCCCGATCCGTCGCCCTTCCCACCCGCTCTCTCAACTTCTCAGACAACATCCCGCCCCACAAACCCCACGCCCACAACGCATGCGAGGTCAGCTCCGGCGTGCTACGATCAAACGGCAAGGCCCCCCAACCCCGGCAAAAGGTCGGCATTCCACCATCCCGATTCTGCAGATCCAGCAACCATCCCACCGCCGCCTCCACCTTCGGCAACATCCCGCGCCTCACCTCATCCGACCCCGCCAGCTCCCAAAGCGCCACCAACGCCCCCGGCGTATCATCCGCATCCGGCACCCCCCCCGGCAAATCCGTCCAAGCCCATCCTCCCGGGGCCGCATTCGTAAACGGATGCACCACCTCATACTGCTGCCCCAACAACCAATCTTTCACCCTCTCATCCCCCTCTCCCATCGACTTCACCGCCAGCGTCGTTCCCCACGTCGCAAGATTGGTATCAATTGGCCAACTTCCATCCGCCCTCTGCGACCCGACCAAAAACCGCACCGCCTCCGGCACACACGCATGCTTCTTCTGACCCGCTGAAGCCAGCGCCATCGTCACAAAACTCGTCAACGGCGTCGCCTCCAAATAACCCCCCGTTTCCGGCTGCAATTCCTTCAACATCGGCCCCACCCGCCGCCACAAAACCGACCGCAACCATCGCAACGGATTCCACCACGCAAACGGCGCGTTCACATGCCGCGCATAGCCGATCGCAATCAACGCTGGCAACGCATAACTCACCACCGGCAACCCCACTGCCCCAAACCAGGTCCTTGGCAGTGCCGCCAGCTCAAACGGCAACGGCAACACCATCCTCCAGCCATCTCTTCCCAGCGTCCCACCAATCGCACACAACATCAAAATCGGCACCGAAAACGTCTTGTCCTTCCCATACCGAGCCACCACCGCCCTCTGGATCTCCCCCGGCTCCAACGACCCCACCCGCCCTTCAATCCAAGCACTCCCCCGCGCAATCGTCGGCCCCAACGGCCTCACCGGCTGACTCACCAACGTCTCCCCACACAGCCCCAACCGGTTCTTCATCACCAACTGCAACGCCGACCAACACAACAACGTCGTCGACAAATTGCTCCCGCTCAACGTCGTGTCCCCCCATCCCCCATCCTCGTTCTGAAACTTCATCAACCAGTCCACTCCACTTCGAATCACCGCATCGTGCGATTCCTCATCGACCAATGAAAGCGCCACCACCGCCGTTGCCGTCGCCAATGCACTGCTTGCCAGTTCCCCCTCCCAAAACCCCGCCTCATTGCGCAGCGATAGAAGATGTTCACGGGTATTAAAAATCGCCTGATCCAGCATCCCAAGACCCTAGCCCAACTCAAAAGGACCGCGAAGTTTTACTTCGCCTGATCCCCACAACCTCAGCCCCCAATTTCACCTCTCACCCTTGCGGGAGTGAGCATTGAGACTGGATGACGGGTTAAAGCTACGTAAAACATGGCCGACAGAGCAACCCCAGCGGTTGTGCAACCGCACTTTGTTCGGCCTTGGTGGTGTATCCCTGCAGTTCATTCGGGTAAAGTAAGCATACGAATCAAGCTGTGGCTACTCCAGTGCTTCCGGTCGGAAACCTGCCCGTCTCCAAGCTCGATGACTCGCCAGACGCCATCACAACGAAGCGCCACATCAACCGTAAAAAATGGACTCGCTACCCTGTTGGCTGCTTCAGTGACAATCTGCGGCACCTCACCTGCGTCCGAGTGAACCAGTCCCTGCCAAACAAAGTAGCGCCGCTCAGTGGAAGTATCATATTCCTCAAAGCGTCTGGCACACAAACCACCCTCAATCTGCCCACGATACTTCGACATTTTGGCAATGACGGCGGGAATTACCGAAAGGTCTCGAACCACGGAGCCGCCATCGGTAGAAAGAGACTTCACATAGTCCTTCAAAAAGCAACTGTCCCAACCGTGGGCTGCCAGTGCTGCAGCGACGTCGTCCGTCTCCGAAAAAATCATCGTCTCTGCGGTGAACTCCGTCAAAAGCGGATACCAACAAGGCAAGTGATGGCAAAGGGTGTATGCGGCAACGTCCGTAACGAGAGTGCCGCCAGCAGCGACAATGGCCTCGAACAGCCGAGTGTATTCTGTGGGAGTCAGCATCCAGCCTCGATACAAAACTGTCTCTCCGCTCTGAATCGCAGGCCGTGGCCGAAACGTCCCACCTTGGAAGTCCTCGAAACTGAAAATGGAAACGGGAAACCCTTCCGCCTGTGCCGCAGCAAACTCGTCTGCATAGACCTCATCGGCTACCTTCGGGCTAAACGTGTCTGCTGGATAGATGAGTCTCATTGGGATACGGTTGGTTTGCCGAATGTCGATTCCTCCCACGCCTGACCGGATTTGATCACCGGAATGACACAAAGAAGAGAGCGCCAAAGGCAATCGCCGCAGCAATCAGACCGATACCGGATGCAAAAAGGAAGGCATGCATACAACCGAGGATTCCAGTAATCAGCAATCCAATGATGGCAAGACCGGGAATGGCTGATAAATTAGGCGGTTTCTGTGGAGTCATTGTCGGTGTTGGTTAATTAAAGCCGAACGTCAAGCGTGAGGAACTGAAAAAGGCTTTAGCGACTGAAGGTTTACTCGACTCTATCGTTGACCTGCATCTGAATTCTGGAATAGCGTAACGACAGTATAAGACCAATCAGAGCAGTTAGCGCAACTATGACCGGAAGCTGAGTAACTGCGAAAACGTAAAAAGGCTCTGTCTGTGGTCCAATTCTGGATGAGTCGAAAAACGGAAGGCTTACTCCAACGATAATTACACATATCCAACTGACCTTTTGGAAGAGGCATGCTTTACATGTCGCGAATAGTGTCCCACATAGCCCCAAAACAGCCCAGACTCCCGACGCATAGAGAAGTAACGCAAGAATCAGCCGTAGAAATCTTGCATTCCTATCAGCCATGTAATCAGGAGTTCCACTAGCTCCGAGTTCTCGTAGAGCGTCGCAAAATTCCAGAATAGTTGCTGGGAGCCAAGGTAGCTTCAACAGCGCGATTGGGACCGCGAGAAGAAGCGTGAGAAGAGCGAAAAGTCGTATAGTTATCATGGCTAACGTCGAGTCCTCCTACGCCTGACCGGGGGCGAGGCTTCGATTGCGGGTTGAGGTTGTAGCGATCATGACGGCTGGAACTGAAGGCGGGTCAGGCGTTAGGAGTGACGTCTTGCTCGGCTTTGTGATCTTTGGCAACCGGGAGTTCTTCAAACGAAAGCTCAAGTCCCCAAAAACCTCCAAGTCGGTGATCTAGTGGCCTGATTCGAAGGATGGACTCATCTAGCCGAATTGCCAATGGACCGGCCAGCACAGCGATACCCCTAGGTTCTGCCTCACACATAAACCTACCCTGCCGAGATCCCGCTTCTCCGGTGACATAACCTCTTCCAGACAAGGTGCCATCGTCTGTGAATAGTTCCATTGGATGCATTGTCTTCTTTCTGCCGAACAGTTATTCTTCGACAAGTCGTAAAGCATCACGACTCGTCGGTTTACGCTTATCAATTTTAGCTGCCGCGCAGTGCGTATGCACGGAAAAACTTGCCCAGTTTTTGATTTTGTGGAAGGCCGATTGTTGAGGGCTTGGTCGATGGCGCGTGCTGGCAAGCCCTTTCCCCATTCATCCATCTCTCTACCGGAATCCCCAACTCGTAGGACCAACCCTTACCTCGTCAAATTCAGCACCTTCTCCGTTGTCCGGCAGACCACCCACCCACCATCAGCGAAACTCCCGACGCCCGCACTTCAAACAAGTCTGCAACCGATCACCCCCTTGAACCGCCACAATGATCCACACGATCAACCACAATCCCGTCATCAACGTCAGTCCAAAGTGCAGCCAATGTCGCACCGCCGGTTTTCCATGCAATGTCACATCCTCACAACCCTGACATAACCGCAGCCTCACCTGCAACGGCTTGTCAATGATCTCAAAAGGGAACCGCATATACCGTCAGCTCAACGCCTCCAGCATCCCCACCAGCTTCGCTTTCTTCTCCAGCCAGTCGGTCTCACGCTGACGATGCTCCTCCAGCACCTTCGCCGGCACCTTCGCGGCAAAATTTTCATCCGCCAGCTTCGCCTGCACCTTCGCCAGTTCGCTCTCCACTTTGGCGAGCTCCTTCGTCAAACGTTCACGCTCCGCCGACGCATCGATCAGCCCCTCCAGCGGCAAAAACAGCTCTCCCATCGTCGTGATCGCCACCGGCGTGCCTTTGCCTGGCTCGAACTTCGGATCCACGTCCAGCGGCTCCGCGTTCAACAAAATCCGCAGCACCTCCACATCATGCGCCGCCAGATCCACCGACGGCTTCAGCACAAAACGCACCTTCTTGTTGATGTTGAAGCTGCTCTTCAAACCACGCCCAAGGTTCACCACCTCATACTTGTTCGCCGCAATCTGCTCGTCTTCCGGCAACAACCCCATGTGTGCCAGCTCATCCTCATCAAACGGCTTCGGCCACGGCGCAAACATGATGCTCCTGCCGCCCTGCTCTTCCGGCATGTCTTCGGCAAACCCCATCCCATGCCAAAGCTCTTCCGTGATGAACGGCATGAACGGATGAAACAACCGCAAAGTCTGCCCAAGCACATGATCGATCACCGACAACGTGTTCGCCTTGCGCTTCGCATCCGATCCCTGCAACACCGCCTTGCTCGCCTCCACATACCAGTCGCAATACTCGCTCCAGAAGAACCGGTAAAGCGTCTGCGTCGCGTCGCTAAAACGATACTCCTCCAGCGCCAGCGTCACTTCGCGAATCGCCGCGTTCAAGCGCAACAAGATCCACTTGTCGTCGCTCGACAACAACGCGCTGTTGATCTCGCCCTCCATCTCCCCGCCCTGCATCTGACGGAAGCGCGCCGCGTTCCACAGCTTCGTGCAAAAATTCCGACCCAGCTCCACATTCTTCTCATCAAACAGAATGTCCTGCCCCAGCGGCGCACTGCGCATGATCCCAAACCGCAGCGCATCCGCCCCAAAGTTCGCGATCAAATCCAGCGGATCAGGCGAATTGCCCAGCGACTTCGACATCTTGCGACCCTGCTTGTCGCGGATGATCCCCGTGTAATACACGTTTTTGAAAGGCATCTCGCCCATGTATTCATACCCCGCCATGATCATCCGGGCCACCCAGAAAAAGATGATGTCCGGACCCGTCACCAAATCCGTCGTCGGATAAAACGCCTTCAAAGTAGGAGTTGCATCCTCCTTGGCGGATTCCATCTCCCAACCCATCGTCGCAAACGGCCACAACCAGGAACTGAACCACGTGTCCAGCACATCCGCATCCTGCACAAAACCATGATGCTCCAGATGGATCGCCTGATCCTCCTCGGTCGTCGCCACAAACAAGGTGAACGCCTGCTCCTCTTCCACCCCGCCCTTCGTTTCAAAACCAAAGCTTGGATGCGACACCTCCTCGCGATCACTCTCCCGAATCACCCGCACCACACGACCTGCCTTGGCATGACCTTCCGGCGTCCAATCCAGACCGCTCCACGCAAACAACTCGGCAGCCGTCTCAGCCGGCTTCAGCACGATCCTCTTCGACCACACCGGCACCCGATGCCCCCACCACAACTGACGCGAAATGCACCAGTCCTGCAAATTGCCCATCCAATGGTCGTAAACCTTCGCCCAGCGATCCGGATAAAACTTCATCTCGCCCTTCGCCACCACCTCACGCGACGCCTCCTGACTCGGATACTTCAAAAACCACTGCTCGCTCAATCGCGGCTCGATCGGCACCCCGCCACGCTCCGAATACCCCACCTTGTTCTGATACGGCTCTTCCTTGTCGAGCGACCCCAACTCACGCAGCATCTCCACCGCCTTCTTGCGCGCCTCAAACCGCTCCATCCCCGCGAGGTCCATGCCCGCAAGCTCATTCATCACGCCATTCGGATGCATGATGTCGATCACCTCCAACCCATGCCGGAGACCAATCTCAAAATCGTTCTTGTCATGCGCCGGCGTCACCTTCAACACCCCCGTGCCGAATTCAAAATCCACATGCTCATCACCCACAATCGGAATCGCTGCCTGATTCTCCAACGGCAACAGCCGCCGCACATGCTTCCCAATCAACTGCGCATAACGCGGATCCTTCGGATTCACCGCAATCGCCGTATCCCCTGGAATCGTCTCCGGCCGTGTGGTCGCAATCGTCAAAAACGTCCCCGGCTCCTCCACCACCTCCACTTTAAAATAATACAGGAATCCCCGCTGCTCACGCATCTCCACCTCTTCATCACTGATCGCCGTCAACGAAGCCGGACACCAGTTCACCATGCGTTTGCCACGATAAATCAGACCTTTTTTATACAGGTCCACAAACACCTTCTGCACTCCACGGGAATACTCCTCATCCATCGTGAACCGCTCCCGACTCCAGTCGCAGGACGCCCCCAGTTTTTTCAACTGCTGGATGATGATCCCGCCCTTGTCGTTCTTCCATTCCCAAATCTTCTCCACCAGTTTCTCCCGACCCAAATCATCGCGATGTTTGATCTCCCCCAGTTTTTTGAGGTTCTTCTCCACCACGTTCTGCGTCGCAATTCCCGCATGATCCGTCCCCGGCAGCCAAAGCACCTCCTTGCCCAGCATCCGCGCCCGACGCGACAAAATGTCCTGAATCGTGTTGTTCAGCACATGCCCCAAAGTGAGAATTCCCGTCACATTAGGCGGCGGAATCACGATCGAATAAGCCGGACGCTTCTCACTGACCCTCGCTGGATCCGCTTCAAAGCACTTGTCATCAAGCCAGCGTAGATACCAGCGTTCCTCCGCCTCGGCGGGTGTGTAAGTTTTGCTTAGCTCAGGCATAAAAGGGCCGCCAACATGCACTCAATCTCCACAAAAAGCAAACCCCTCAACCTTCCGTCACGATCCGGCTCCCGCGAAGTTTCACACCGCCCCCATGAACCTTCCATCACTCCACGCAACTTCCTCCCCTCCCGCGCGTTTAACGATTCATCACCATGAACCATCACCCGTTCGCCTCCTCCCTTCTCCGCGCTGCCTTGAATCGTCGCCGGTTCCTATCCCGACTCGCCCTCGGCACCGCCTTCTTCACCACCCCCGGTGCCTTTGCTGAGGCCCTCACCCTGACCCCGCGTCAAACCGAGGGCCCCTTTTATCCCGACAAACTGCCGCTCGATACCGACAACGACCTCGTCATCCTCAAAGATTCCACCACCCCCGCCATCGGTGAAATCACCTGGCTCAGCGGCCGCGTCCTCAACGAAAAAGGCCAGCCCATCAACAACGCCCTCGTTGAAATCTGGCAGTGCGACAACAACGGCGTCTACCTCCACAGCCGCAGCGGCGGCGGCACCGCCCCGCAGGACAAAAACTTCCAGGGCTACGGCAAATTCCAAACCAACAAAAACGGCGAATATCTCTTTCGCACCATCAAACCCGTCCCCTACACCGGCCGCACCCCGCACATTCATATCAAAGTCAAAAGTGCTGCGGACAAGGAACTTCTCACCACCCAATGCTACGTCAAAGGGGTTGCCCAGAACGAACGCGACGGCATTTGGAAACGCCTCGACAAAGCCCAGCGCGATTCCGTGACCGTCGATTTCTTTCCCAAACCCGAATCCAAAACCGGCGAACTGCTCGCCAGCTTTAACATCGTCCTCGGCCAAACCCCCGCCGAGTAAACCACCTCACGACCCTTTCAAATACTGCACCCAGGCTTTGGCCGTCGCTTCACCGGGAAGCCAGGTGGCATCCCGTTTCTTGCCATGAAAACTGCCCATCGCATTCGTTTCAAAAGTTTCAGGATCACCCAACCAACCATCCGCGAGCGACATCTTCTGCAGGCCCGATCCTGATCCCGATCTGGCCGCACTACCAAATCCCAACCCACCGCCGGACGCAGGCAGACGCAACGCGATCACATCCTGCAGAAACGCGATCGCCAGAGGTTTGGTGTTGCCGGTCGAATGCCCCTCCGTCGGATGCAAAGCCAGTGTCCAGGCCGCCCGATTGGACTTGCCTTCTTCAAAATACTTCACGGCGGTATCCACCCAATCTGGCTTGTCCGTTTTGCCCACGCAAACCAGCCAGGGAATGTCCGCCTTCTCACGCATCCAGCTCCCCGGACCCCACGTGCCTTTGATCGACGCAATGGCCACCACGCGCTTATGGTGGAACTGACTGTATCGCTCCGCCGTGTTGGACCCCGCCGACGTTCCCCAAAACGCCAGTGGAGGATCTTTCAAATAAGCATGCCCATTGGCCGCAGCCAGCGCATTCACCGCTTCATTAAGGACCTTGGCCGTCGACCCGTCTGGATCGCCTTGATATTTGCCACCGGGATCCTGCTGAAGCTGGCAACCCACCAGCGCAAAGCCTGTGCGAGCCGCAAACGCCTGCCATTCCGCATCCGCCACACTGTTCCGCGCATCCCCGTTGCGACCCGGAATGATCACCAACACACCCCGCAACGTTTTCGTTTCAGGCGGTGACCACCAGCGAAAAGTGGCAACGTCCAGATGAGGATTCGGCTTGGGACCAGCGTCCCATTCAGGACTTTGCGCCCTAACTTCGAATGACGCAGCCAAAACAAGGCCGGCAAAGATGATGGTTGGAACCTTCATAAAAATCGATGCGGAAAACTATGACCCTCTCAACAAACACTCGTGCTGACTGAATAGGCCGATTCATTTGCATGCTAGATTCGCCAAATAAGTTTGGACAGGTTTTTCTTGTCAGCTCCCTAAAAAACAATGCCCATCACCTCATGCCCCCACCGGATGCCACACCGTCTTGAACTCAATCCCCTGACGGATCGCATCCACCGATTGCATCCCCACATCCCCCCAATCAATCCCCTCTTCAGCCTTCTTCAAAAACACCCGCTTCACACTTTCCGCCGCTCCCATGCGTATGGCCTCACGTTCCGTCGCGATCACCGCCCCGCTCAACACCCGCAAGTGCTCATGCATGGCAAACGTCGGAATCAACTCAGGTCGGAAACCCGTCAACAGATTCACCACCCCGCCGGGTAGATCGCTCGTCGCCAGCATTTCCCCCAACACAATCGCCGGATAAGGCCGTGCTGACGAAGCCAAAGCCACCGCCGTATTGCCACTGACGATCATTGGCACTACCAGGGACACCAACGCCAGCAACGGCGATTCATCCGGCGCAATGATCCCCACTACCCCGGTCGGCTCCGTCACGGTGAAATTGAAGTGCGATGAAGCGACCGGATTCACACTGCCCAACACCTGCTCATACTTGTCCGTCCAACCCGCATAATAAACGATCCGATCAATCGACACCTGCACCTCTTCCTTCGCCAGCTCGAGCGACGATCCATCCAACGCAATCGCCGCCGCCAGTTCCCCTGATCTCGCCTCCATCATCTCCGCAAGCCGATACAAGATCTGCCCCCGATTGTAGCCACTGCGTTTCGCCCATCCAGGACCCGCCTTCGCCGCCGCCTCCACCGCATTGCGCAGATCCTTGCGCGTGCACTGCGGGATGTTGGCGATAAATCCCCCCTCCTTGTCATGCAATGGAAACACCCGCCCGCTCTCCGAACGAATAAAAGCTCCACCGACATAACACTTCGGCGTTTTGGTAATAGGTAAACGGGACATAGAAAAGTTTGGCGAATTTTTAACCACAGATGGACACAGATAAACACAGATAAGAGAGGGTTAACATGACTCGCTCCCACTCCAGTTTGGGTTTGTAGAAATTAATGATCAAACCCACCCGTAACTTGGTAATGCGCAGGTAATTCAACATCTGCCCTCGTTCGTGGTTGGTGATGCGATCAATTACCGTGGTGTCTACCACCACAGAGTTATCTACAATCAGGTCAGGGATAAACTCCCCCACGGTGAAACCCTTGTAGATCAAATCAAATTTTCGCTGCTGATCAATGGCCGCCTCCTTCAACCTCAACTCCACGATCATCGCCCTCTCATAGGGTTTCTCATGCAACCCGTGCCCCATCTCATTCAACACCTCAAATGCACAACCAATGATCAGATGCGTCAACTCCTTGTGCTCACCGTCATTAAATCTGTGTTTATCTGTGTCCATCTGTGGTTGAAAAAATTCACTCACCCAACCACCAAATAGTCCAACAACCCTTGTTTCCCGCCCTCTCTGCCGAACCCGCTCTCCTTATACCCACCAAACGGCGATCCCGGATCGAACTTGTTATACGTATTCGCCCACACCACCCCAGCTTTCAGCTCCGAGGCCAGCTTCAATATTTTCGAACCTTTGTCCGTCCACACCCCCGCCGACAAACCATAACTCGAATTGTTCGCTTTCTCCACCGCCTCATCCACCGTTCGAAACGTCAACACACTCAAGACCGGCCCAAAGATCTCCTCGTTCGCGACCCGATGACTCTGTGTCACTCCCGTCAGCAAAGTCGGCTTGAAATAAAACCCCTGCTCCGGAAGCGCACACTCTGGCTGATACATCCCTGCCCCTTCTTCCACTCCACTTTCCACTAACGCTTTGATCCTCTCCAGTTGCTCACTCGAATTGATCGCTCCCACATCGGTGTTCTTGTCCATCGGATCTCCCACCCGCAACGTCGCCAGTCTCCGCTTCAACTTTTCCACCACCACCTCTGCGACGCCCTCCTGCACCAGTAAACGCGATCCCGCGCAACAGACGTGCCCCTGATTAAAAAAGATCCCGTTCACAATCCCCTCCACCGCCTGATCCAACGGCGCATCATCCAAAACGATATTCGCCCCCTTGCCACCCAACTCCATCGTCATTTTTTTGTCCGTCGCCGCCAGCGACTTCATGATCCCCTTGCCCACCTCGGTCGACCCGGTAAATGCCACCTTCTTCGTCAACTTGTGCGTCATGATCGCCGACCCCGCATCGCCAAATCCGCTGACGATGTTCACCACCCCGGGCGGTAATTCCGCCTCCTGCAAAAGCGTGGCAAACTTCATTGCGGTGATGCTTGTTGTCTCCGCCGGCTTGATCACCACACAATTTCCCGCCGCCAATGCCGGAGCGATCTTCCATGCCAGCATCAACAAGGGGAAATTCCAAGGAATGACCTGTCCGACAACACCATGCGGCGTCACCTTTCTTCCTGGCGCCAGATACTCCAGCTTGTCCGTCCAACCCGCATGATAAAAAAAATGCGCCGCCGCCATCGGCACATCAAAGTCCCGCGATTCCTTGATCGGCTTTCCCCCATCCATCGTTTCCGCCACCGCAAACTCCCGCGACCGATCCTGCAACAACCTCGCGATGCGATAGAGATACTTTCCCCGCTCCGCCGCAGCGAGCTTGCTCCATGTCTTGTCATAAGCCCCTTGCGCCGCTTCACAAGCCTCATCCACATCCCGCGCATCCGCCTGCGCAATCGAAGCCAGTTTCAACCCCGTCGCCGGATTGATGGAATCAAAATATTGTTTGGAACGCGGTTTAACAGACTTGCCACCAATGAACAAATCATAACTCTCCTGTAACTTCGGGCTCGCCGTTTCTGGCGCCGGATCATACTCCCATAAATTACCAAAGATCAGTTCACGAGCACCCTTAGTTTTGGATTTGGTCGCAGTGGACATAAGAATAAACAAATACAATCAACCACAGATGGACACAGATACACACAGATGAGTTTCTACTAACTTCATCATTCCCTCATATCTGTGTTTATCTGTGTCCATCTGTGGTTTTCTTCAGTAACCCTCCGTCGCATCACTAAACGCATAGGGTGCCTGATACGCTCCCGTTCTCTGCGCCTCAAGCTGCCTCAACAAATCATTCAACAACGACGACGCCCCAAAACGATACCTCGTGTTGCTCAGCCACGCATCGCCGAGCGTCTCTTTCACCGCCACCAAAAACTGCAGCGCCTGTTTCGCTGAACGAATCCCCCCCGCCGGTTTCATCGCAATCTCCACGCCGGTTGCCAGATAGAAATCACGGATCGCCTCAATCATCACCTGATTGTTTCCCAAGGTCGCATTCGCTGAGGTCTTGCCCGTGCTGGTCTTGATAAAATCGCCATCACGCAAAACCCGCATCGCCAGGAAACTTGCCGCGCGGATGTTGTCATAAGTCTCCAGCTCGCTCGTCTCCAAAATCACCTTCAACGTTGCCGCTCCGCAAGCCTCACGCACTTTGCCAATCTCATCCTGCACCAGGTCCAGCTCTCCACACAAAAACGCGCCACGATTGATCACCATGTCAATCTCATCCGCCCCATCCTCCACCGCCGTCCTCACCTCCTCCAACCTTGTCTTGAGCGGTGCCTGACCCGACGGAAACGCCGTCGCCACCGATGCCACCTTTACCGACGTTCCGCTCACGATTTTCTTCGCGTGCCTCACCATCGATGGATACACACACACCGCTGCCGTCGCAGGAACATCCTCCCGATCCATCGGTCGCAAAGCTTTGCGACACAATGACTCCACCTTCCCGGGGGTGTCTTTTCCTTCCAGCGTGGTGAGATCGATCATCGTCACCGCCAGATTCAACCCGAATAACTTTGCTCCTTTCTTCAGACTCCGCGTCGTGAACTTCGCCACCCGTTCCTCCACGCCCACCGCGTCGACCGTGCCAACTTCACTCAGCAGTTTTTGAATCGCAGTCATCGGAGTGGAAATGGAATTGATCACTTAACCCACCCAGAGAATTCCCACGGCATCGACCGTGATGTTCTTCTTCAGTGGCACCAACTTGGCCGTCTCCAGCACCAGCGTGTTGGTGTCATAGGTATCAATGATCTTTTGTTTCTCCTCGCTAAACTGTTTGTCCAACGCCCGGATTTGTTCTTCGAGCTGGGCTGCCTCTTCTTCCGCACTGCCCACATCCTTCGACTCACGCCAGGCACTGCCCACCTTGTTCATCGTGGTCGCACTCACCAATCCCCCTCGACTTTTGCGACCAAACAGCGATCCCAGCACCGTCGCCCCGACCGTCATAACGGTCGACCAGCGCGCGCTGCTTGCCTGTGACTTCTGCGTCTCCACTTTCTGCATCGCGCGCGTGTATTTGGTTTTTAATGCCTCCACCTGCTTGCCCATCTTCGTGCGCAACTCCTCCACCGCCTGATCCCTCAACTCCCGTGCCGTCTGCGACACGCGAATCCGGAAATCATTCGCTGCTTCTCCAAAATTCGAGTAGGCATTCAACAGCGGGCTATAAGTCACCTCCGCCTGGTAGTTTGCATAAACCCAATCCACAAATGGACGCGATTGCGCCTTGTAGACCTGATCTTTCAACAACGCATTCGGCAGCGTTTCAAAACTCGCATCCTCTACCGGATCTTTGTCCAGTTTTGCCAGTTCGGTTTCGCGATTCAACTCCACAGACGTGTCCCAGTCGATCTTCGCATCTGCCGTATCAATGGGATTCGCCACGGTCACATTGACCCGCGAATTGATCTTCTTCTTTTCATCAATGAAGAGAACGGTCGCCGAGCGCAACAACGCCGGTCGATAAGTTACCCTGCGTGAGTCGGTCGGAAGAAAATACTCCACGGCTGAAGCTGGTAGCTTTGGCCGGAATGCCGCACCGCCCGCTGCGATTTCTTCCTCATCTTCGGAACGGGTCCCCGGTGGCAGAAACGCCGCGTCTTCTTCATCAACCTCGACTTCGTCCGCTACCACCTTCGACTTCCTCCTGCGCGTCGATTTCGCCGCCCCACTCGACGCCTTGGCTTTGGCGAACTTGAACTGATCCCGCTTCGGATCCATCACCTCTTTGATCTGATTGCGGCTCAGCGGGCCCCTCAAATAAGTCATGATCCAGCGCACACTGAACACCACCGGACCATCCTCATGCACGTTGTTCATCAGAAACACCCGGCTGCCCAAGTTCGCCAGCAATCGCTCGATGTCCGCGCGTTTGAAACTCACATTCTGACTGCTTGCCGCCCCTTCCAGACCATCCAGCACGCGCATCTTGTCGCGTTCCGTCTGCAAACGACCCAGCCACCAGGTGCCAATGTTCGACAGCGCCTTGTAATCTAGATCCACCGGGTTCTGCGTCGCCAGCAAAACGCCCAAGCCGAACGCACGCGCCTGCTTCAAAAGAATCATCATTGGCTTCTTGCTCGGCGGATTCGCGGTTGGCGGCAGATAGCCGAAAATCTCGTCCATATACAGAATGGCCCGCAAACTGGTCGTGCCACTCTGTGCGCGCATCCAGCTCAAGACCTGGTTCAGCAGCAGGCTCACAAAAAACATGCGCTGCTCATCGCTCAAATGAGCGATGGAAAAAATGCTCACCCGGGGTTTGCCTTCGGGCGTGTAAAGCATCTGCTGCATGTCCAGCGGCACCCCTTCCAGCCAGCTCGAAAAACTCGGCGACGCAATCAGGTTGTTCAGCTTCATCGCCAGCTCGATGCGCTTCTTCTCCGAGAGAAACTCATCCACCGCCACCACCCCGATTTTGTTGAACGGCGGCTGCTGCACCATCTGCACCAGCGACTCCAAAGTCACCCCGCGCCCTTTGCTCCAGCACGCACTAAAAATGTTCGCCAGCAAGATGTGCTCCGGCGACTGCATCGGATCCCCATCCACCCCGGCAAGACTCAACAAACTCGTCGCACAGCTCTCCACGCGCTCGTGAAAAATTTCGGCATCTTCCAACACCTCTTCGGATGGTGCATCCAGCGATGCCACAATGCTCACCGGAATGCCCGCACTGCTGCCCGGCGTGAACACATTGACATCAATCCGGTCGCGCAACTTACGAATCCGCTCCGCCGACTGACCCCAATCGCCCAATCCCTTGCTCCACATCGCCGCCTGTCCCGCGGCAAATTCGTCCACCGTTTTGCCTTTCTTGCGGGCATCCTCCTCATTCACCCATGGCTTGAACTCCTCAGCGCTCAGATTGGGAAACTGCAGCAGAAAGTTGGCGATGTCCCCTTTTGGATCGATTGCGATGACCGGAATCCCGTCCATCGCCGCTTCCTCAAGCAGCGCCATGCACAGGCCCGTCTTGCCGGAGCCTGTCATTCCAAGAACCACGCCGTGGGTCACCAGATCTTTTGAATCATACAGGATCAGATCATCCTGAAGCTTTTTCGTTTCGATGTCGTAGCCACGACCGAGATAAAATGAACCTGGCAGCTCGTAGGATTCCGGGGTGATTTCCATGGGTAATCAAGAATGGTTGGCCTGGAGCAATGAACTGACCTCGCCCGCAGTTCTGACTGTTTACCCATAAACTCACCCAAACACAAGAAAAGGCGCGTGAAGAATCCACGCGCCTTTAAAATCTGAATTTAGCGACCTGACTGGCAGTCTTTGAGTCGATATGTCCCGCGCCTTAAATTACAGCGCCTGGACTTTGCTCAGGATGGCACCTTTCGACTGCACACCCACGATCGTGTCTTTCTGCACACCGTCCTTAAAGAACACCAGCATCGGGATCGAACGCACATTGAACTGGGCGGCAAGATTGGAAGCCTCGTCGACATTCACCTTGGCGATCTTGACCTTGCCCGCCTGTTCGGTGGCGAGCTCTTCAAGGATTGGGGTAAGCATCCGACAGGGTCCGCACCATTCGGCCCAAAAATCGACCACCACAGGAATGGTGGAGTTCGTGACTTCCTCGGCAAAATTTTCTTCAGTGAGGGTAATGAGATTTTCGCTGGCCATAGATGCTTTCTAGTTGTGAAGAATGATTACGTGACACCGTGGCAGCCGGACGTGCGGAATCAACCAAAATCCTCGCCCCTTCTTCATCGGAATTGACATGGGTTCATCCCCATTCCCCGCACAAAAAAAGCCACACAGCCCGGGGCTGTGTGACTTTTTAGAAATGATTCGGATGAGGTTACCTGCTCAGCAGCCAAGCTGCACAAGCCGGTTACGCCTTTGACCGGCCTTCTTAGGCAATCTCAGCACCGCCTTCGGCTCTTTCGCCGGCAGCAGGCTTGTTCATCGAGAAACGGAAACGGATTTTACCACGTTTGGCAGCAGCACGGGCCTTGCGACGGGTTTTTTCAACCGGGGTCTCGAAAGCGCGCAGACGACGAACTTCTTCAAGAATACCTTCTGACTCAAGTTTGGTTTTGAGGCGTTTGAGGGCGCGGTCGACGGGCTCTCCTTTTTTGACTTGAATCTCTGGCATGGTGGCTTGGGTTGACTTTGGTTGGGCTTGAAACGAAAGGAAAAATTGAAAATTGGGCTGGTAAAGTTGCCCATCAATTGGCTTCGTCAACTAAAATTGCAGTTTCCCTTCTTTTCCCATCCATGCGTCTTGTTTTTCTCGCCACCGGTGACATCGGACTTCCCTCCCTTGAAGCCCTCATCGCCTCCAAAGATCACGAACTGGTGGCCGTTGTCACCCAGCCCGACAAACCGGTGGGACGCAAACTGGTGCTCACGCCGCCTCAAATCAAAGTGCGCGCGCTCGAAGCCGGACTCCCCGTTCTCCAACCCGAAAAGATCCGCCTCGAACTCGACGCCCTCAAAGCTCTCAACGCCGATGTTTTTGTGGTCGTCGCCTATGGACAACTGCTGCCTGCGAGCGTGTTGAACATCCCCCGGTTGGCCTGCCTGAACATCCATGCCTCTCTTCTGCCGCGGCATCGCGGTGCCTCACCCATCCAGGCCGCCATCCGCGAAGGAGATTTCGCCTCCGGCATCACCATCATGTGGATGGATGAAGGCCTCGACACGGGCCCCATTCTTCTTCAACACGAAACCGTGCTGCAGCCCGATGACACCGGAGGTAGCTTGCACGACCGCCTCGCCGCCATGGCCCCAGCCGCCCTCGCCGAGGCCCTCGCACTCATCAGCAGTGGCAACGCTCCGAAGATTGCCCAAGACCACGATCTCTCCACCCACAGTCGCAAACTCGAACGCGCCCACGGGAAAATCGACTGGTCGCTCGATGCCCTCCGACTAGAGCGGCTCATCCGAGCTTATCAACCCTGGCCCGGCACTTATTGTCTCATTCCGACCAAAAACGGCGTTCAGGCCACTTTGAAAATCCACAGTGCCCACGTCGTCGAACACAGCGACGCCTGCCCCATCGGCGGCACCATCCTTTCCACCGACGGTCATCTTCTCATGGCCTGCGGCAGCGGCGTCCTAGAACTCAGGGAAGTGCAACTTGAAGGCCGCAAACGCATGCCCGCCGCCGAATTCGTCCGTGGTCAAGGCTTGCGCGCCGGTGACGTGTTGAGTTGAAGCAATTCCGGAAAGGGACCGCGAAGTTTCACTTCGCTTAACTCACCAACTTCAGAGCGAAGTAAAACTTCGCGGTCCTTTCAGCGTCTCCACAACCCCCTTCACACTGACTCGCATACACAAAAAAAGCCCGCTTTCATCAAGCAGGCCTTTTCTAAAATGAGTCTTCTCGAACGAGTCGAAAGAGAATTAAGCGGTCACCACTTCAGCAGCGTCCACATTGATGCGACGTCCACCTTTGTCGAAACGCACCTGACCGTCCACCAAGGAGTAGATCGTGAAGTCTTTTCCGAGGCCGACGTTCTTGCCTGGGGTCCATTTGGTGCCACGCTGACGGCAAATGATGTTGCCGGCGATGACGATTTCAGAACCGAATTTTTTGATGCCGAGGCGTTTGCTTTGGCTGTCGCGACCGTTTTTAACGGAACCTTGTCCTTTTTTGTGAGCCATGAGGAGATCTCCTTAAAAAATATGTGCAGTAGCTGCTTTGCGCTGCGGGTTAGGCGTTGATGCTGGTGATTCGGATGTGCGTCAATTGCTGACGGTGACCTTTGGTCTTGTGGTAGCCTTTGCGGCGTTTGAATTTGAAAGCGGTCACTTTAGGAGCGCGGAATTGTTTCAACACTTCAGCCACCACGGTCGCGCCACTGATGAAAGGAGCGCCAATGTTGAGGGTGTCGCCTTCGCCAGCTGCCAGAACTTGGTCAAAAGTCAAAGAAGCACCCTGCTCACCTTCGAGCTTTTCGATTTCCAAATGTTCGCCCACGGAAACTTTGTATTGTTTCCCGCCGGTTTTGATGACTGCGTATGCCATAAGACTAAAAATTGATCGGTTAAGATGCCCTGCCTTGGTAAGAAAGGGCCGGTAAACTGACACAGTGTTGGGGGAGAGCAACCTATTTTTAAAATAATTGCCTCTGCCCCAGCTTAACCGAAGGCAAACCTACTATTTTGCACCCGCCAGGACTGGCTCAACCGCCGCTTTCACCGGCTGCACAGGCGCGGCGGCGGTCGGTGATAGTTTTTTGTAAACGCCGAAGTCCTGATAAAAAAACCGCTTGGCGATCCAATACATCCAGTGTTTTTCCGGCACCTGCTCCTCCTCGACCCATTGACTCGGACGCGGGCTCATCCGATCCAGCTCGGCCACCGCACTCTGACGAATCGTCGTATCTTTCGCGCCATGCTTCTGCGCCAGTTCCTTCACCAAATCCGGACGCTCCAACACGATGCAACCGCGCGTGTGTCTCGCCGCCGTCTCACGAAAATCGGCGAGGAAGGCACTATTCGTGAAGGTCTCATACAAACCGCGCTTGTCCTTGATGTCCTCCGTCGCGAATTGAATGATCGGACAAGGCTCGATGTGCCCGCCCGGACTGACGTGGTGACTGATCC
The DNA here is from genome assembly GCF_005780165.1 of Phragmitibacter flavus. Lineage (NCBI taxonomy): Bacteria > Pseudomonadati > Verrucomicrobiota > Verrucomicrobiia > Verrucomicrobiales > Verrucomicrobiaceae > Phragmitibacter > Phragmitibacter flavus. Next base: position 325,132 of record NZ_VAUV01000004.1, read on the forward strand.
CCGTCGCCATCGGACACAAGGCCTGCCCCGCATGATCGTAATAGGCGTCGACAATCGCAATCGGCTTTTTCGCCCGCATGTTGACCACAAACCGGCGCACTTTTTTGATCTGTTCAGGACTCAGCGCCAGGTTGGCATTGATCTTCGGTCCCACCGGACGGTAGGTGTGAAACCAAGTGTAATGCACGCCCATGTCGATGAGCTTGTCGAGCCACGACTCCGTCAGCAAATCATCCACATTGCTCTGACAAAGACTGGTCGCCACGCCAGTGAGGAGCTTCTCGTCGAGGCAATTCTGCAATCCCCGCAACGTGCGGTTCAGAACATTTTTATTGCCGCGCCGTTCATCGCTCACCGTCGAAGTGCCTTCAATGCTCACCAGCGGCGTCGCATTGCCAAGCTGCCGCAGCGATTTCGCGGTTTTCTCGGTAATCATCTGCCCATTGGTAAAGACTTGGAAATAACAATCCGGATGCTGCGCCAGCAAATCGAGCAATTCCGGGTGCATGAACGGTTCTCCGCCAAGAATGCCAAAAAACGAATTCCCATGTTCACGGGCGTCATTGATCGTGCGATTTAATGTATCGAGATCAATCGCCGTGCGCGGTGCCTCGACATCCACCCAGCACCCCTGGCATCGCAAATTGCAGGAGTTCAGGATGCTCACATAAAGAAACGGCGGAAAATAAATCCCCTTTTTCATGCGCTGCCGAAACAGCAAAACCGACCGCGCCCCTTTGAATCCAAAGTTCCAAGCGACTTTCGCCAGGCACTGCGGGTCCACTGTCGTCAGCATTCGGTTGGTGAGGGAAAAAATCATAAAGCGACTCTAAACAATAACGCCGCCCGGCGTGAAGTGATACAGCAGATTTGTGATGTCGCCGGAATCGACTGAATTCTCATCTGTGTTCATTTGCGGCCCTTAACCTCTTCAAATTGCAGACAAATTCGCATTCGCCATTCCCCAAAGTAGAAGGCTCGTCCCGAGCCTTTCATCCAAACGGCAAGGGCCGGGACGGCCCTTCTAATTTCAACCACGCATAGTCTCAATGCCCCTCATCATCGCCATAACCCGCTTCCTGCATCTTCCGAATCGTCTCCTCCAGCAGCGCCAAATACCCCTGCCCATCCATCGATTCCTCCTCCGGTTCTCCCCGCGCCGCATACAACCAGCCCACCACATACGGATCCTTTTTCACAATGCACGCGTCCGCCTGCAGCTCCGGATTGGTGCTCGCAAAGCTCCCATTCATCACACAATACACATCGCTCGCGGCCTTGAACCCTTCGACGCTGCCGATATTTTGACCCGACTCAATCGTGTCGCCTTCCTTCACCGAAAACTCACTGTCCACCAATTCACCCAACATCCGCGTGGCAAATTTGGTGAACCCCACCCGCCACAGCCCCGGTTCGCCTTCCACCGGTGCCATCCAATAATGACTCGGCGAATAACGGTAGTGCTCCGGAAAACGGGCGGAAAAGCGGGCGTGTTTGAAGCGAAGAAAATTCATGGAGGAGACAAAAGACAAAAGACTTGAAGACACAAGAAACGGATCACAAAGTCACCGTTTCAGGTCTTTTGTCATTTGTCTTCAAGTCTTCTGTCCATTTTTTATTTTATGCAAATCATCGCCACTCCTCTCGCTCCGGCCGCTGTGGGTCCCTATTCCCAAGCCGTTCGCACCGGCAATTTGTTGTTCTGCTCCGGCCAGATCCCGATCAATCCGACCTCCGGCAAGATCGAAGCCGAAGACGTGGAAGCCCAGGCACGCCAGGTGATCTCCAACATCAAAGGTCTGCTCGGCAGCGAAGGATTGAGCATCCAGAACGTGGTGAAATCCACCATGTTCCTTCAGGACATGGGCGACTTCGCCAAAGTGAACGCCATCTACGAAGAAGGCTACGAAGGCCACAAGCCCGCGCGTTCCACCATCCAGGTTGCCAAACTTCCCCTCGGTGCCCTCGTCGAAATCGAAGTGATCGCCGAATACCCTTGATCGGAATCGCAGCGCGGAAGCTCTCGTCCGCATCGTCTGCCACTCCAGCGGGCAAGTTGCCCGCGGTCTCTGCTCACTCCAGGATATTGTCGCGCACCACCAAATCCGGTGACGTGTCCTCGGTCCCGATCCCGGTCAGATGATTCCCGCTCACCGTATTGCCGGTGATGGTCCCCGCGCAACCTTCCGCCACGAAAATGCCGTGCTGGGCGTTCATCGTGCAGGTGTTTGAGGTGACCTCCGGTTTAAATCCTTTGCCGAAGACCGTGATGCCATGACCGCCATTGGCAGAACTCTTGTTGTCGCTCAACCGCAAAACTCCATCCGCAGCGCCTGTGGCAAAGATGCCAAACAGCTTGTTTTTTTCGACGATATTGGCTTCCGCCACACTGTCATTCGACGCTCCGTCAAACACCAGACCCGCCTCCTTGCACTCGCGCAATGTCGACCCGCGAATGCTGCCCAAGGCACCGTTCAAAACGGAAATGCCCACCAGATTGTTTTCACAAGTCGCGCCTTGAACCGTGATCGAAACCCCGTCCCCATCCGCAGCAAGACCCGCTTCCACGTTGCCTTTCGCCACCGTGCCATCACCAAAAGTGGCCGAGGCTGCATCCACCACAATCGCGCCGGAACCGCCGTTGCCCTCAAATACACACTGCGCAAACGTCGGTGCCGTGCCGATGAATCGCACCGCCGCTCCGCTGCCGCCGTTCTTGCGCAACTCACAACCCGTCACCTGCGCCGTGGCACCGCTCTCCAGCACCAGCCCATGACCCACGTTGTTGCGGAACACACATTTTTTTAGCTCCACCTGCCCGGTGCCAGTCACGACCACTCCGTCGCCCACGCCCTTCTCTACGGTGCAGTCGCTCAACACCACACTGCTCGCTTTCAGATAAACGACCGGCCAGGTTTTCTCATCGGACACCTCCAACCCGGTATGCTGAAACACCAAACCGCTGATGCTGACATCGCGACACCCTTCCGCCAACAGTGCAGGGCCACTCTCGCCATCCGCCTGCACAATCACCTTGCCAGCGGTGGCCGCCTTCAGTTTCACGCCATTCTGGAGGCGCACCTGCTCATCGTAAATTCCGTCGGGTATGGAGATCGTCTCGCCCGGCTTGGCCGTTCTTATGGCGTTTTGAATGGTGGTGAAAACAGGCGCAGCGGGCGCTGGCTCGGGCTCGGGCACCGGGTCCGGCGTTGGTTTCGGCGGTGTGGGCACGTCAGGCTTGGTTTCCACCATCGGTTTCGGATCAACTGGAACCGGAACTGGCTCTGGGTCAGGGGTTGGCTCAGGCTCAGGCGTCGGTTGGGGATCTTCCTCCACCTTCTTCGGCAGATCCTTGACCACCTCCTGCTTGCCTTTGAAAAACGGGGTGTTGTGATAAATCCACCATCCCGAGGCTCCCAGCGCCCCCACCGCAAGCATCAACATCACCAAAGCCACCCACAACCAAACCATCCCACTGCCACCTTGGGCTTCGTTCTCGACGGAGGGAGTTTTCGACTTCGTTTCCGCTTCAGTCGGTTTAGCAGCAACAACTTCTTTCGGAACCGGTGGAGGTGCGATCACTGGCTGAGATACGGATCCCGCTTCCACCTCCTTCGGCAACGCTGGCGGACGACGCGCCACTGGCATCGTTCCCACCACGGCCTCAAGCCCCAGCAGCGCCGCGATCTCCCCCGCATCCGCCGGACGCTTGGCCGGATCTTTATCCAAACACGCCAGCAACGTCTCCTCCCAAATCGGCGGGATCACCTCCAAATCCGTCAGTCCAAACTCCGCCCGCCGCTCTGTTGCACTCACCGCCGCTTCATGGCGCAATTGAAGCCCAATGTTGCCACTGTGAAACGGGGGTTTGCCCGTCAGCAATTCATAGATCGTGCTCGCAAAAGCATACAAATCATCGGTAATCTCCGGCTTGCGACCATCCGCCTGCTGCGGACTCATATAGGCAAGCGTTCCCGTCGAATTGCCCACCGCCAGCGTCGCGCGGTTGATCGCATCCGTGATGCTTCGTGCGATCCCAAAATCGGTCACCTTCAAATCCCCGGCGCGATCCACCATCAAGTTCGCCGGCTTCAGATCCCGATGAATCACCCCCACGCTGTGATGCGCATAACCCAACGCCGCCAACAGCTGCGCCACCCATTTTTCGATCTCGCGAACTTCAAAAATCCGCTTCGGCTGCTTCGCACGCAAACCCGCCAGACTCTCCCCGTCAATGAATTCCATGCTAATCGCCGCATTCTCCTCATCCAAGAGGAAATCATACGTCTTCACGATGTGCGGATGCCCCAAAAGCAAACCCTTGCGCGTCTCGTCCTTTAGCTCCTCCACCGCCACTTCGTCATAGCGGATCAACTGCGGTGCAAACTTCAACGCCACCTCGCGCTTGAGCCGCTCATCCAGCGCCAGCCAGACCACACCCATCCCGCCGCGACCCAGCAACTTTTGCAGCATGAACCGGTCAAACACCCGGTCACCCTTCTGGTGGCCCCGCATGGTGGGGCCAAAATCGATGTCGTCGAGATTGATGGGAGGCACTTCGTCAGCCATGACAGGAACAGCCCCGCATTGTCGGAGAAACCCGTCCGAATGCAAACAACCGTTGCAATGGATCACTCCGGCTGAAGGCGAAGGCCAACCCCAGCCTTTGTCAGGCGTCACGATCTGCAAAAAAATTCACGCACATTTGCACGATTCTAGTATGCTGGACCCGTCATGAGCGACACCACCAGGACTCCAGGGGCCAACGATCCCAATTTTGTCACCAAATGGGACGTCGTGAACCGCGCCAAAGGCGGCGGGCACGATCGCGACTCCGCCAGCGCCCTCGAAGAGCTCTGCCGCATCTACCGCCACCCGCTCTACGTCGCCCTGCGCTTCAAACATCAATACAGTCACCACGACGCCGAAGACCTCGCGCAAACCTTCATCGCCTGGCTCATCCACGGCGGTTACCTCACCCGCGCCGACCCCGAAAAAGGCCGCTTCCGCTCCTTCCTCCTCAGCTATCTCGACAACTTTGTCGCCAATCACCGTCGTAAAATTCACGCTCAAAAACGCGGTGCCGGTGCCATCCACGTCCCTGCGGATTTCCCCACCGAAACCAACGGCTTCGGCGTCGTCCCCAAGGACGAAAACACTCCAGACCGCGAATTCGACCGCGCCTGGACACTCGCCACCTTCCGCGAAGCCCTCGACCGGCTCCGCGCCAAATTCGCCGAAGAAGGCAAATCTGAAGAATTCGACATCCTCCAGGAGTTCCTGCTGCGTAAACGAGACAAGGGCGACAGCTACGCCGATGCCGCCGCCCGCCTCGGCATCAACGAAGTCGCCATGCGCCAGCGCGTCTCCCGTTTTGGCCGCAAATTCCGTCAAACGCTGGAAGACATCATCCGTCCCATGGTCGCCGAAAACGAACTGGATGACGAAATGAGTTACCTCTGGCGCTGCTTCGAAAAATAGACCTGCTTCGCTTCCAACCAAATTCATGTTCGCTCCAAGGATCAACGCCCTCCCCCGGCGTTTGCTCCCCGCACTCGCGGGTCTGTGGCTGACGACCGCCGCTGCCACCGCTTCTCAGGTCGAAGCGACCGCGCCCGCTCCCATCACCATCGATCAACTCCGTGATGTCCAGCAACGCGTCCAGACCGCGCTCAAGTCCGCCGAAAAGACGCTCGTTTCCATCGAATGCGGCACCGGCACCGCCAGCGGCGTCATCGTCAGTCCCGACGGACTCGTGCTCACCGCCGCCCATGTCACCACCGAAGTCGGCAAAAAATACAAAGTCACTTTGCCGAACGGACGCAATGTCGAAGGCACCTCCCTCGGTCTCGACACCGCCACCGACGCCGCCATGCTGCAACTCCCGGCCCCCGCCAAGGAGTGGCCCTACGCCAGCATCGATCGCGAAACCCACCGCCTCAAACCCGGTGCCTGGTGCTTCGCCATCGGCCATCCCGGCGGCTACAACAAATCCCGCGGTCACGTCCTGCGCATCGGCCGACTCGTCAAAATTTCCGCCAACATGATCCAAAGCGACTGCGTCCTGATGGCCGGCGATTCCGGCGGACCGCTGTTCAATCTCGACGGCGAAATCATCGGCATCCACAGCCAGATCTGGCAGGGTCGCGAACAAAATCTCCACGTCGGCATGTCCCCCTTCCTGCGTTCTTGGGACGCCATGAAACGCGGCGAAACCATCCGCGTCTGGGCCCAGGGCAGTGGTGGCTGGATCGGCCTCGGCAACGTTGCCAAACCCGACGGACTCGTCATTCAGGAAGTGGTCGCCAACTCCCCCGCCGCCCTCGCCCAGCTGCAAACCGGCGACCGCATCCTCACCATCAACAACCAGCCGGTCACCGTCCCTGCCGACTTCTCCACCGCGATCCGACGCCGCGCCGCCGGGGAAATCGTCACCCTGCAGATCCAACGCGACGGCCAGTTGCGAACCGTCGACATCAAACTGCAACCCCGACCGGAGCCTTGAACTGATGGCCCATAAAAAACTCATCTCTGCCCTCGCGTTTTTTTCGGTGGCGCTCATCGCGCTGCCGGTTGCAGCCGATGTGCTTCCACCCCAGCAACGCACCAACGGCAGCGCCACCCTCCAGCCCCTTGAACCCCTGCGCCAAAGCGCCAGCTCCAGCCGCGTCGCCATCGGCCAATCCCGCGACGCCACCCTCAGCGGCGTGTTCGTCGCCGAGGACGGCTACATCCTCACCAAAGCCAGCGAAGCCGAACAGTTCAAACCGTGGAAAATCTTCTTGGAAGACGGCACCGACCTCGACGCCCGCCTGGTCAAACGCGATCAAAAGCTCGATCTCCTCCTCCTCAAAATCGAACGCCAGGGCTTGAAAGCCATCGAGTGGAGCCAGACCATCGCCACCCAGGCCGGCGACTGGCTTTGCTCCCTCACCGATAGCGGCCGCCAGATCCGCCTCGGCGTCCTCAGCGCCAAAAGCCGCAACATTCCCGACTCCGGCGTCGTCCTCGGCGTGTTGATGGGACCCAACGAAGACGAAGATGGTGTCCTTATTGAAGAAGTCGCCGAAGACAGCCCCGCCCAGCTCGCTGGATTGAAGCCCGCCGACCTCGTCATCTCCATCGACGGCGAACCCGTCACCACCAACAAGATGCTCAATCAAATGGTCAACTCCCGCCTCGCTGGCGACGTCGTCAAACTGCGTTACCTGCGCGAAGGCAATCCCGGTGAATGTGAAGTCCGCCTCGCCAGCCGCAGCCGCGTGATGATGAACTGGGGTGGCGAAGATTTTGCCAACGGCGGCACCTCCGTCCGCACCGACAATTTCCCTAAGATCCTTCAACACGAAATCCCCCTCCAGCCCGCCGACATGGGCAGCGCCCTCTACAATCTCGACGGCCAGGCCATCGGCCTCAACATCGCCCGCGTCGACCGCGTCACCACCTACGCCCTACCCGCCGACCTGTTCAGCGAGGACCTGCAAAGTTGGATAAAGGAAGACCGGGAACGGGAGTTGCCAGTGGGCAGTAGGCAGTAGGCAGTCGTCTGCGATTACATTTGCACGGGCCAGCAAAAAGGACCGCGAAGTTTTACTTCGCATCAACGCTACACCTTGGCATTTTACCCCCGCCTCCCAATTCCGACTGCCCACTCCCATGTCCTCAATCGCCCGCAAAAATCTCGTTAAAAAACTCGCTCCAAAATCGCTGGCCATCCTCCACGCCAACGACGTCTACCCCACCAACGCTGACGGCACCCTGCCCTTCATTCAAAACAGTGACCTCTTCTACCTCACCGGCATCGACCAGGAAGAAACCATCCTCATCCTCGCCCCTGACGCGCCCGACAAGAAACTCCGCGAACTGCTTTTCCTGCGCGAGACGAACGAGCACATCGCCATTTGGGAGGGGGAGCGCCTCAGCAAGGAGGAAGCCTCGCGCATCAGCGGCATCCCGATGGAAAACATCCACTGGCTCGACCAGTTCGACCGTCATTATCACGCCCTCATCCGTCAGGCCGATCACGTCTATCTCAACACCAACGAACACGCCCGTGCTGTGGTCGAAGTCGAAACCCGCGACACCCGCTTCATCCGCCGCTGCCAGCGCGAATACCCCCTTCACCGCTACGAACGCCTCGCCCCGCTTCTGCAATCCCTGCGCATCATCAAAAGTGTTGCCGAAATCGCGGTGATCAAACAAGCCATCGCCGTCACCGAATCCGCCTTTCGCCGAGTTCTGAATTTCGTCAAACCGGGTGTCATGGAAAACGAAGTCGAAGCCGAGATCATCCACGAATTCATCCGCAGCGGTGCCCAGGGACACGCCTTTTCCCCGATCATCGCCAGCGGCAAAAACGCCTGCGTGCTCCACTACGTGCAAAACAATCGACGTTGCGAAGCCGACACCCTTTTGCTCCTCGATTTCGGTGCACGATTTGGAGGCTACAATGCCGACCTCACCCGCACCATTCCCGTCAGCGGTCGCTTTACCAAACGTCAACGCGAAGTCTACAATGCCGTTCTGACCGTCCATCGCGCCGCCAGAAAACTTCTCAAACCCGGCGTGCTCCTGCGCGAATACCAGGAACAGGTTGGCCTCGCCATGCAGGAGGAACTCATCAAACTAAAACTCCTCGACCGCGCCGCCGTCAAAAAACAGGACAAGGACAAGCCCCTCTACAAAAAATATTTCATGCACGGCACCAGTCATCATCTTGGCCTTGATGTCCACGATGTTGGCGACCCCATGCAACGCGTCGCCCCCGGCATGGTGTTCACTATCGAGCCCGGCATCTACATCCGCGAAGAAGGCCTCGGCATCCGTCTGGAAAACGACGTCCTCATCACCAAAACTGGCAACGCCGACCTCATGCCCACCATCCCCATCGATCCCGACGAGATCGAATCGCTCATGCAAACCACCAAAGTCCGTCGCTGATATCCTTGGATCTCGAAACTCTGGCAAAAAGCCTGGAACCCCGACAGTCAGTTAGCATGGATAAATTGGCAATTCTACTTTTTGCCAAACAGGGTTGTCTTTTCATCAAAATCTTGCACGATGAATCATTAAATCGGCCCCTGCCGATGATTTCACGATTTTCCTCGTATGAAAAACAGCCCAGCCTCCCTACTCCGCCTGCTCTGTCTTCCGCTCGTCTGCGTCGGACTCGCCGCCGCTCCTGCAGTCGACCTCAAGAACCTGCGCCCCGACAGCACCGAGGCCATCGGTGGAAAATTCGCTGACAAAAAAGCCGAAGGAACCCTGCGCGTGCTCATCGTCGGAGCTGGCAGTTCCCACAACTTCCCCAAATATTTCATCGGCACGGACTCCGAGACCCTCAACGCCCAGCCCGGTCTGGAGACGGCCGCCACCCTGAACGCAGCTGAAGCTCTCGCTTTGCTCCCCTCCGCTGACGTGCTGGTCTTCAGCGGAAATGATGGATCTTTCGGATCGCTCACCTTCCAGAAAGCTCTCAACGAATTTGCCGATGCTGGCAAAGGAATCGTCCTCGTGCATGCTGCCGCATGGTCACACCCTTGGACAGGCTACAACCAAAGATTCGTCGCCGGTGCCTCGAGAGGCCACGGCTATGGCGAATTTGAAGTCACCGTCAAACAAGCAGAACATCCCGTCATGCAAGGCGTGCCAGCCTCCTTCAAAATCACCGACGAGAGCTACCACCATGAATTCCTGCCCGGTGCGCAAGTTGAAATCCTCGCTGAAAATGCCCCCGACGACAAAACTCGAAAACCCCACGCCAGCGTCTGGGTCGTCAAGGATCCAAAAACCCGGATCGTCTGCATCACCCACGGCCATGCCGAGGAAGCACACGCCAATCCCGCCTATCAAACGATCCTGACAAACGCCGTCCGCTGGGTCGCTGGGCGCTGAACCTGCGAGCCTGGGTCACTGAGGCAATTGATCCCGCGCCTGCGGCCCGGCCATTCCACCATGCTGGTTGCCATGGACGTCGCGGAGAGGCAGATCTTGTGCCCGGCTGGAATCAACAAAAACACCACGTCACATCACGATGGTGTGCCATCCGAAGATTGCTTTTCCTGGCCATCAATGATCGACTGCATGGAGTCCGAATTTGTTCATGCACGTCAAAATTTGTCTTCTCGTCATTGCATCGCTGCTGTCTGTCCCGCCAGCGGTGGAGGAGAGATTCCGTTTCGAGCGTCCACTTATGGGCACGCGTTTCATCGTGGTCGTTTATGCGAATGATCAAACCGTTGCCGCAAACGCCGCCAACACCGCTTTTGAACTGGCCGAAAATCTGAACGCCGTCGTCTCCGACTACCTTCCCGACAGCGAACTCGCGTCGCTCACCTCAAAACCCATCGACACCCCCATTTCCCTTTCACCGTTGCTCTACGGCTTGCTCGATCATTCACGCCGCATCGCCGAAGCCACCGACGGAGCCTTCGATCCGACCCTGGGTTCCCTCACCAAACTCTGGCGCGAGACCCGCGACCATCGCTGCCTGCCCGATCCCGAAAGACTTAGAACGGCCCAAGCCAGCGTCGGATGGCGTCACTTCTCCCTCGATCCAACCACCCGCACCATCACCCTGCACCGGCAAAACATGGCTTTTGATCTTGGCGGCATGGCAAAAGGTTATGCCGCCGACCTCATGCTCGGATCCCTCGCCTCAAACGGCATCACCAAAGCCATGATCGCCGCCGGGGGCGACATCCGACTCGGCGATCCACCACCAGGTCGCGCAGGCTGGCGCGTGGCCTTGCAGACCTTCGACCTCGCTCGTCACGATGAAGTCGTTACGCTTTCGAATGCCGCCGTTTCCACCTCCGGCGACCTTCATCAATCCGTAGAAATCGACGGCATCCGCTACTCCCACATTCTCGATCCCCACACCGGTCTCGGCCTGACCCGGCGGATCGCCGCCATCGCGATCGCCGACGAAGCGAAACTCAGTGATCCCTTCGCCACCGCCGCCAGCGTGCTTGGGCCGGACGCTGGCGAAAAGCTGCGGACTTTCCCCGGACTGCGCGAACTCAAATGGCGAACTCCGCAAGATTCCCTCACCCAAACCCTTAAAAATACTCCACGCAACTCGCGATCCACTCCATGAAAAGCAACCGCAGAAACTTCCTTCAACATTCCCTCCTGGGCACCACCGGTTTGGGCTTGGGCATGAGCATCGCCTCCACCACCGAAGTGACCGCCGCTGCGGTGCCTGGTGCTGCCGAACTCGAGATCAACGAACAAGTCGATGTGCTGGTGGTCGGCGGCGGGACGGCGGGAACCATTGCCGCCATCCAGGCCGGTCGCGCCGGGGCGAGCGTTTTGCTGGTGGAGCGACACAGTCAACTTGGCGGCACGATGACCACGGGAGGCGTCGCTTTTCCGGGACTTTTCGATGCCTGGGGCAAACAGGTCATCGCCGGCATCGGCTGGGAGCTGGTCAAAGAAAGCGTGGAACTCGATCAGGGCACGTTTCCGGATTTCGCGAAAGTCCCGCAGCGTCACTGGCACAATCAGGTTTTCACCAACCAGTTCCTCTACGCCATCCTGTCCGAGGAGAAGTGCGAAAAAGCGGGCGTCAAAATCGCCTATTACGAATTCCCACAATCAGTTACCAAAACCGACAGCGGCTGGCAGGTCGATTGCGTCGGCTTCGGCACCAAACGTCGGGTGAACTGCAAACAAATCATCGACTGCACCGGCGGCGCTGAAGTCGTCGGACTGCTGGGACTGCCGCGCTTGAAGGAGGAAGAACGCCAGCCCGGCTCCTACCTTTACATGAGAGGCGAAGCTCACGAGCCGGGGCGGAATCAGATTCACCGGCTCTACGTCCACGGCGCCGATTCCACCAACTCCCGCACCGTCACCCACGCCAATCTCACCGGACGGAAAACCATCCTCGCCGAGTTGCGTGAAAAAGGCGGCAGGCTCATGCACCTGCAACCAGAAACCGGCTTCCGCGAAAGCTATCGCATCGAAGGCGAAACGATCGTGACCGTCAACGACTACCGCTCCGGTAAAAAGTTCGATGACGCCATCTGCTACGCTTTCTATCCGGTCGATCTCCACACCAAAACCGGCGTGAAACCCGAGCCTCTCAAACCCGGCACCATCGCCACTGTTCCGTTGCGCGCTCTGATCCCCAAGGGCAGCCGCAATCTCATGGTCGCCGGACGTAGTGTCAGCAGCGACCGCCTGGCGAACTCCGGATTGCGCGTTCAAGCCCCATGCATGGGCATGGGTCAGGCCGCCGGTGCCGCCGCCACCCTCGCGGCAAAGTCGGGAACGACTCCGCTGGAAGTGCCGCTCAAGGACATTCACGACCTGCTTCGCACCCACGGTGCGATCATCCCCGGCGATGTCTAAATACAGCTCAAAGCCCCAGCTCGGCACGCTGCGTCGGCGCGTCGTTTCATTGCTCACCGCCCTGACTTTTCTGGTCCTCGCGGTGACGGGAGTAATCGCCTTCATCCAGCCTTTTTCCATTGGAATCATCGGACTGCACGCACTGATGGGCTTTATCTTCATCGGGCTAATCGCGCTCCACATCCTCAACAATAGCCGCCCGCTGAAAAGCTACCTGCACAGCCGGGCATTGTGGGTCACCCTCGCCGTCACCGTTGTCCTCACCCTGCTTTTCTGGCTACAACCTCCGCCCGTGAAAACCGTGCTCGGCTGGAGCGGCAACCTCGGTCCGGCGATGGAGCGCTTCGAAATGAACGAAGACGAGATGGTTTTCGATTACCGCCCTTCTCCAGAATACAAAATGCGGCTTACCGTCAAAACCGGTCCCTCCTATCACACCAACCCGCCGCCGCAGGTCGCGATCTGGCTGGAGAACCAGGGCGGATATCACATCAAAACCCTTCTCGCACCCGCCAACAATACTGGCGAACTCCCTTACTGGGCCTTCAAACATGCAGGCTGGGAAAAAGCGAAGCGCGACGCCGAGAAACTCGGCGAGATCGATGCCGTTTCATCCCCGACTCCAAACGGCTCCTTCGACCCTGCCGATTACGTCCTCCCCGCCGCTGCGAAAGACTCCACTCCCTACAGTTTGCTATTAGAAATCAACCAGCCAGGGGACAATCAGCCCTCCCTCGTCCATACCGTCGAAATCGACAACCGTCTGCCTCGAACCTTTCAACTGCTGGAACTGCGAGGTTATCCCAAACGTGAAGCCGATGGTGAAAAGGAAACCTGGGGACTTTATTTCGTCGATGAGTCATTCACCTCTGCCCTCGACCTTATCGACAGCGCCCTGCTGACCATCCAGCGTAGGATCAGTTCTGAACAAGCAATCGATTAGCCCACGCATTCTCCCTCGCGATTCATTGCCAAAACACGTAGTTCCGCGCGCAGCGCTGTGGACTGCTGCGGCCTGCCGCCGCCGTTCCCCAACCGGCCTGCCGGTTTGTTCCCCCGCAGCGCAGCAGGCTGCTCCCTCGACAGCGGCGGCAAGCCGCAGCACTCCAGGACGACTGCGTGTAAGCCACGCCATGCTTGGGTTCACTCAGGGTCCACTTTTTTCTTCTGCTTTAGCAACCAACCAAAGGGAGCCCACATCTGCCGGAAATACCCATCTGGCATCGGCTCACAAATCCCAAAATTCTCGGGGTAGCGGCCTTTCGGCATGTAATAAGTGCCAAAAATGATGTCCCACACCGGCAATAATCCGGCAAAATTTTTGTCCCATGCCTCACGTTCCCTCGAATGATGCCAGCGGTGAAATACCGGCGAAGCCAGCACGCTGCGAAACGGCCCCAGATCCCAGTTCACATTCGCGTGAATAAAGATCGAATAAAAAGTCAGCACCGGCGCCGTGCTCAACGTCACCAACGGATCATACCCCATCAACAACACCGGCGTCACCTGCGCCAGTTTGTTGATCAGATCATTCACCGGATGCACCCTCAAGCTCGCCAGCCAGTCCAGATCCTCCGAACTGTGATGCACTGCATGAAACGGCCACCACCGTCCGCGATGGAAAAGCCGATGGATCCAGTAAGACGCGAAATCGACCAGCAGATAAATCTGGATCGCCTGCAACCAGCCCGGCTGGCGGCTTAAAGGACCAAAGCCGTCATAAGTTCCCAGCTTCAACACATCGACTGAAGTTACCCCGGAAATAATCAAGATGCTTAGCGGGACAATGAGCATCAGCCGCACCAGAGGTTTGGTCGCAAGGATCGTCATGAACCAATACACCACATCCGTTTTCCAGCCCCTTCTCCACAAGGGTTGCACGCGATTTCGACCACGCCCCAGCACCCGCTCAATCAAAAAAAAGATCGCAAAGAAAATCAGCAGCACGACCAGCACACCAACAAAAGTTTGATCCGGTTTCATAAGGGCGTCCGATTACTTCACTTCACTCCACTCCCCTCCAAAACCCGTCTCCACTCTAAAAGTTCCTTCGATTTTACAATTCTCGCAATCCAATTGATTGATGGAACGCCGAACTGGAATAGTATTAGCTGTTTTTATCGAACCAAAAATCAAGCCGACTCCGCCATGAAAGCCGTCTCCAAAGAGATCTACAACCGGATCGACAACGATTTGTATAATGCTCCGGAAGATCCGTGGTGGTCTGGAAATAGCGCACTGTCCCTGTTGAAGACAACCGTCAATCCGCTGCGCGTTGGCTATTTCAAGCGCAAGCTGTTTCAAGAGATGAACATCGATCCCACGGGGAAAACCGCGTTGGAAGTGGGTTCTGGCGGCGGCATTCTTACGGAGGAGATCGCCGGGATGGGGTTTATCACCACAGGCATTGATCCATCAGAAAACTCTGTGGCGGTTGCTCGCGACCATGCCCAACAAAGCGGTCTGGACATTCGCTACGACGTTGGCAGCGGCGAAGCCCTTCCTTATGCGGACGCCTCATTTGACGTGGTGTTTTGCTGCGACGTGCTGGAACATGTCACCGACCTGCCCAAGGTGATTGAGGAAATCACCCGCGTGTTGAAGCCCGGCGGCGTGTTCGCCTTCGACACCATCAACCGCACCTTCGTCAGCAAACTGGTCGCCATCAAAATCTGGCAGGAATGGAAACGCTGGGCCTTCATGCCCGCCAATCTCCACGTTTGGGAAATGTTCATCAAACCCGCCGAGCTAAAAGCAGTGATGGAAGCAAAAGGACTCACAGTGAAAGAATTTCGAGGTTCGAAACCTTCGGCGTCCATTCCGACCATGCTCAAATACCTGCGCAAACGAGCCAAGGGCGAATGGACCTTCAAACAACTAAGCGAAAAATTCCTGCTAATCGAAGACAAGGACATGAACATCCTCTACATGGGCCTGTCCGTGAAGCCGTAGCCCTACTTATGCAGAGTCACCCTGCATCCGAGTCACTTCGGCCTGATAAGCTTGGATCAGGTCAACCAGCTGGGATTGAAACGTGTCCTGGGCGGAAAAAAGATCACCCACTTGTTTGGCAAACTCTTTCTGTTTAAGTTCATCTCCCACCGTGAGCATCATCTCAGCGAGACGCTCCAATGTGGCACGGGAATGGAAATCCATGTCTTTCAACAGGGTGAGCACCTTGACCGATCCTTCCAGACCCGCAGGGGCTGATTGGGGAGCTTCTGAGGCGGTGGCGTTCTCATCGACCTCACCGGGAGCCGTTGTCTCAGCCTCGTCGCTGTGATGCTTTTTTTCCTTTTCCTGGCTTACTTTTTTGTCGTGGGCGGCGTTACGAGGATCTGACATAAATTTTTCTAGATGAGGCGCGTGAGCCTTAGGTTTTTTGAAAACAAGCGCGTGGTTGCAGCCTGCCTTTTCTTTGACTCTGACTCTGCTGGATCGCGCACCGGATCAATAACGGCCTCGTTTATCGGCACCTTCCGCCTCATAGCTTCTCGTAAACCTCCGTCGTTTCCTCCAGATCTCCCATGTCGCTGCCCGTTTCACAAGCCTCGATCCATGCCCGCACAAGAATCTTGCTGGTGTCGCTGCAAGCCTGTAACCCGTAGGAATAAGGTCGAATTCCGGAAACGTGCGGAAAGGCGATGTCGAAGAGGCGGGGATGCGGCTCCCCTTTTTCATCAATGATCCGATAGCTGCTGTCGATGGCCAGCCCGCCAATCTGATAGCCCGTCCGATTTCCATCTCGAACAATGAGCTCCTTTTTCTCCTGCTTGATTTCGTCTGCCTCTTGCGGATCAGCAAACTCCGCCACTGCCAGGCTCACCAATCCGCCCTCCACCAAACTCGGAAACGGATAATCCTCCAACCCCAACTCTTTCTGCCCGCTGCTATCAATGAACAATCGATACTCCGCCGTGCTTTTTTCTCCTTCCTCTGATTCAATCTCAATCGAAGTTTTTCCCTTTGCCTCCTGCTTTTTTGGCACCGAAACCTTGCCTGACACCATCTCAATTTTGCCCGCATCGCGCAACGCCAGAATGATATCTCCAGAAGGCAGCGGCATGGCGGCGATCACATTCATCTGGAATGGCATCAGTTGCGATTGAAGCAACAGATGATCCTCCGCCGGCAACAATTCGGCGTGGAAGTTGAGGGTATACATGAGGTCATCAATCACCTCCTTCCAATGGATGGGCCGATGCTGAAGAACCGATTCCCGGGCCTCAACCATCTCGATCCGCATGCCTTCAAATGCATCCGAGTATTCATGCTTGTCGGACATCTTTTCGATGAACTCCTTCAACCCAAATTCGGCCCGCTGTAGATCTTTCACCACCTCAGGAAGTTCGTCCTTTTCAAACGCCTCCATCAACGCAGGCCGGCAGACCGTGTCAAAATATCGACCAATCCTCAGATACCCATCATCATCGACCAGGCCCAACATCTCGTCCCGATTGGTATGACGGTAGATCTCACGAAACGGCTCCTCCTGATCAAATTGAAGGTGAGGCAACGTCCCGTTGGAGGAATGCAAGACCACCTTAAAATGCTCCGCGTCAGGATGGGGTCGATAACTCAACTTGCCCGATTTCTTGACGAACTCCCCATGCCGATGAGCCAGTGAAGAAACCACATCAAATGCGCTCAACGACGCGCCCAATATTCCCACCGGGAAATCATGAAAAGCATTCTCTTCAGGGAACAGTTTGAAGATCGGCCACGGTGAAGCATAAAACCCTTGCTCGGGACGATCCTTACCAATCCAGCGATGGCCCGTCGCAATGATCACTTGGTCAGCTTCATGAGCTACTCCTGATTTCGTCACCACTCTTACCCTGCCGACCTCAGGCAGATCCTGAATATCGGTCACCTCACACCCGGAGTGCTTCCTGATCGTCATGCCACTTTGAGTCATGCGATCAAGAATTCCCCGATACTGATCACAAAGATAACCGCCCAAAGCCAGCCGACTATAAACCTCGCTGTCACTAATCTCGTCTTTGTTGATCCCCCATCCCTCCAGCATCTCCCGGGGCTGCAACCTCAACCAATCCGCAAAGCTGATTTCCAACGGCGGAATTTCTTCCGATGAAATGTTCGAGAGGTTGTGGCGCTCGGTCGTCTCCGGACTGTAAGGCATCCCAATTCCCATCACCTTGCTTTTCTCAAAGATGGAAATGACCTCAAAGTGCTCCTTAAAAAAATCCTTCTCATCCAACAGATGTTTGAGCAGGTAAATGGATGAAGGCCCGCTGCCAATGATTGCGATGTGCCGTCGTGATTTCATAAACTGGCGGCCGGGAAATAAGATCGCCCCATGCCAAGTCAGAATACGCAGTTGCCAATATTCGTGGCTTTGTCCATCCGCGTGATTTTGCGAATAACGGAACCAGCCTTCACCGCCGCCGCGATTTTTTCCCAAAAGCCATTGCCGCCGCCTCATGGATGATTCCTCGCCTGACTCCGTTTCTGAAAATCCTCCCATCTCCTCCAACCACCTGGAATGGACGGACGCCAGGGTTATCCACATCTACGTGTCGTCGGGCCACGACTATTGGGGCAAACAAGGCGAAGGTCGCATGCAACACGGCATTCAGGAAGTATCGGAAATCGAATGCGTGAGAGACAAGGGATTAAAGGGAGATCGCTATTTTGGTTATCGTCCCAATTTTAAAGGTCAGGTCACCTTCTTCGATATGGCGGTGGTGGACGAGGTTCGTGAATCGTTCAAGCTGAAGCGCCTTCCCGCTTCCGTGTTTCGAAGGAATGTCATCGTAGAGGGGATGGATCTTCGCGCGTGTTTAGGTAATCGGTTCTTCCTCCAAGGCATTGAATTTGAGGGCAGCCAAGAATGCAAACCCTGCCACTGGATGGACCGCGCCATCGCTCCCGGCGTCCAAGACTATCTCGCAAAACAGTTTCGCGGCGGCTTGCGGGCCAAGGTGCTGAGCACCGGAAACCTCCACCGCAATGGCTGAACACGCACTTATTTTTGGGACGTGTCACTTCGGACAATTTGAACCGCCAGTCCTATCCCTCCGATCATCGCAAAGATGAACAGGATCATGCCAACGCCGGGATAACCAAGGATGCGAAATTCGGTATCGACCCGCATCATCAAGGATGCGCTGACAATCATCGCCGCCAGGATCAGCCCGAGAGTGATTCGATTGGCGATCTTCTGAAAACTCGTAGTCAAGAGGTTCTCATTGATGGAGTCGACCTTGATGCGAACCTTGTTGGTGGCGACCAGTTCGATGAATTGATTCAATCGATTCGGCAACTGCTCCACCAGTTCCTTGGCATCCAGCAACACCGACAACAAATTGGCCGGAGCCAGACTCTGTTTGGTTCGATCATGAAGAATCTTGGCCGCATTGCGACGAATCGAGTCGTTCGGATTAAACTGGGGCGACAACGTCCTGCCCACCAAGTCGAGGTTGAGCAGAGTTTTGCCAAGCAGCGTCAGTTGCGGAGGAACGCTCAAGCCACAGTCCGCAGAAATCCGCTGCACATCCATCACCACCTTGCCAATCTCCAAATTTTCCAGCGGCCTTTCTTTTTGAAGCATTACCAGCTCCGCGATGCGGTTGCGGAATTGTTGTTCATCAAAATCTTCATCCGGCGTGCCCATCTTCACCGCCGTCTCTGCCGCGCGTTCCCCATTGCCTTCACTGATGGCCAGAAGCAGTTTGAGCAAATGGGTCTGAATCGCGCCCTCCAGCCGTCCGACCATGCCGAGATCTAACAACGCGATGCGATGATCCTGAGTAAGAAAGACGTTTCCGGGATGCGGGTCCGCATGGAAAAATCCCACCACCAAAATCTGATGCAGATAAGCCCGGAAAAGATCTTCAGCCAACTGATCCCCTTCGAGCTCCAGGCGCACCAACCGGCTCATCTTGGTGATCTTCACACCGCTCACGTATTCCATCGTCAGCACCCGGCCACTTGAATAATCTTCAATCGGCTGCGGCACCATGATGGTGTCGAACTCTGCCAGCGCGGCCTTCATCGTTTTAAGGTTCGCCAGCTCCAGCCGGTAGTCGAGTTCCTGCAACAATGCCTTGCGCAGCTCGCTCACAATATTGCTGAAGTGGTAGCGTTTGCCCACCTCGGTGTGAAGATCCAGAAACTCTGCCAGTTCTGTCATCGCTTCAAGGTCATCGGACACTAACTCCCGAGCTCCCGGCCGCTGCACTTTGACAACAACGCGTTGACCGCTGCGAAGCACGGCATGGTGCACCTGACCTAGAGACGCAGTCGCGAACGGCACAGGATCAAACTCCTGAAAAGCCTTGTTGAGCCGCACCCCGATCTCCACCGAAATGATGTCCTGAACATTCTCAACGGGAACCGGATCAGCACTGTCCTGCAACCGCGACAACGCCTGCATGTAAGCGGCGGGAATGAGGTCGGCACGGGTGGAAAGCAACTGGCCTAGTTTGATGTAGGTCGGCCCCAGCTTCTCCAAGTCCTTGGCAAAATCATCCGCTTCCAACGGCACCGGCGGCGCGACGGCATGAGGCAGCGGATCATCCACAATAGGTGCCTTTTGCACCAGATCCCCATGCCCGTATTTGTAGAACAAGGCGATGAGATCGCGATAACGTTTGAGACTGCTGGGACGAAGCGAAAGAGTCATGTGGGAGATGAAGTTGAAGATGACTGCGAAAGCCTTCGCCTCCGCATGAGTGAATCGGAGCGCAGGGAAAAGTCGGACGGTTTTTGTTCGTTGTGGGCTTTGAATAAATCGTCACGAGCCTGGCTGGGCTGCGGAAGTTTCGTCAGCCGACTCCACCGCGCCTTTGCGCTGAAGCCAGCGGGCCGCCATCACACAAAGGGATGCCCAAACGAGACCGGCACACCAACCAGCGAGAACATCCGTCGGATAATGCACGCCGAGATAGATTCGACTGATCCCGATCAAAACACTCAGAGCAACCGCCCCCACAAGGTAATAAGCTTTTTCATACGGATTGCGCGTCGTCCTCGCGAGAAGTGCTCCCAAGGTCAAATAGGTGACGGCTGCCAGCATCGAATGTCCGCTGGGGAACGAGGGCGAGGTCACCGTCGTCAGGTGTTCGACCACGGAAGGCCGCTCCCGATCGAAGAGGTTTTTCAGTGTCGTGGAAATGAAACCACCCCCAACGACCGATGCCAGGACGAGCCACATCAACGCATGTTTGCCACGCAACCAAAAGAAGCCGAGCACGGCGATGGTGACTAGCGTGATGATCGTGCCGCCGCCAAGCGCGGTGATGTCACGGGTCGCCTCTGGAAGCCAGTGTGGTCCAACCGGCAGTGTGTTGTCGCCAGCAACGCGAAACATCAAAAGCACCTTTTCATCAAATGGCCGACTGTCGTTGTCGACAATTTCATCGGCCAGCTCCGCAAAGCCCCAGACGCCGCTGATCACGCACAAGAGAGCGAGCAACAAGGTCCGTTCGGGAAAGGGAATTTTGCGCAGAAGACTGAAAAGAGAATTCATGGATGATATCGAGAAGGAGGCTGATCAAAAAATCTGGACGTCTTCATGAATCGGAAATTTGGGCTGCCCCGCTTGTGCCAAAATAGACTCGCCGGAACGACCATTTGGCATCCGGCAAACCACCTGCCAGGGCATCAGGTGATCCGTGTCGCGCATTTCTACAGGTCCAACGCCGTGACCCGTTTCGACCCCATTATGAAACACCAACGCCCAAAGCCCTCCTGGTATGAACACAATCCGCAGCAGTCGCCGCCAGTTCCTTCTTTCCGCCTCCAGCATCGTCGGCATGGCGGGGATCTCCCCGCAGTCGCCAATCCTGGCAAATCAGGGGGCGTCCTCATCATCATCATCCACGAACATCCCCCTCGCGCCACCCGACAAACAGCCTCCGAATTTGCACATCCCCAAAAAGGCTGAAAAAACCATTGGGTGGGCGATCGTCGGATTGGGCGAACTGGCCTTGGCAGAAATCATGCCGGCCTTCGCGGAATGCCAGTTATCCAAACCCGTTGCCCTGGTCAGCGGTCATCCCGACAAAGCCCGCAAAGTCGCCGCCCTGCACGGCATCGCCGAGGACGCCATTTATAACTACGACAATTACGACAAGCTCGCCGCCGACAACCGGGTCGATGCCATTTACATCGTTTTGCCCAACAGCATGCACGCCGAGTTCACCATTCGTGGCCTCAAGGCAGGCAAACATGTGTTGTGCGAAAAACCCATGTCGGCCACCGTCGCTGAAGCGGAACAGATGATCGCCGCCGCAAAAGCGGCCGACAAAAAGCTCATGATCGCCTACCGCCTGCACTACGAACCCTTTAACCAAAAGGCGATGGAGTTGTGCAAAAGCGGTGCCTTGGGCAAGATCAAAACCTTCGTCTCCACCAACGCCCAAAACGTCAAAGCGCCCAACATTCGATTGAGCGGTGAACTGGCAGGCGGGCCGGTGGGCGATGTGGGAGTGTATAGCATCAACGCCGCGCGCTATACCCTGGGTGAAGAACCCGTCGAGGTTTTCGCCACCGCCCATCAACCCAAAGACGACCCCCGATTCCGTGAAGTGCCGGAGAGCGTCACCTTCATCCTGCGCTATCCCTCCGGTGCCTTGGCGCATTGCGATTGCTCATTCGGAACTTCGGAAAGCCGCTTCTTCCGCGTGCTTGGAACCGAAGGTTATCTTCGCATGGATCCTGCCTTCAGCTACCGGGGCTTGCGACTGCACATGAAGGAAGGCGATGCCAAAAGCGGAGACGCCGAGGTCAAGGAACTGGTGCTGCAACCCGTCAATCATTTCGCCGCAGAAATGGACCACTTCTCTTCGGTCATCTTGAACGGCGACAAATGTTTAACTCCTGGAGAGATGGGATTGGCCGACATGAAAATTGTCGAAGCCATCGAGAAATCCTGGAAGACCAACGAGCCGGTCAAGTTGTCCTGACACAAACCATAAGCCGCCCTATCCGCCATGCCCCAGATGCAACAAAACGAAAAGCCGGTGCGTCCGGAACAGAAGCAGAACCAACAACCCGGGATCGAATCCGCGATGGTGCCCGCACCTGAATCGCAGCCGCGCGCCTCCTCTGCCGTTCCCAAACTCAAGAACAAAGTGGCGCTCATCACCGGCGGTGACAGCGGCATCGGCCGGGCGGTGGCACTGGCCTTTGCCAAGGAAGGTGCCAAGCTGGCGATTTGCTATCTCTCCGAAGAATCCGATGCCAACGATACGCTGGAGGAATTGAACTCCATGGATTGCGACGCCATCAAATTGTCCGGAGATATTGGAGATGAGAAAGTTTGCCGGGAGCTGGTCAAGAAAGTCATCGCGACCTACGGACGAATCGACATCCTCGTGAACAACGCCGCCGAACAACACCCGCAGGAAAACTTCGAAGACATCTCTGCGGAGCAACTGGAGCGCACTTTTCGAACCAACCTCTTCTCCATGTTTTTCCTCACCCAGGCTGCGCTTCCCCATCTGGAAAAAGGAGCGGCCATCATCAACACCACCTCTGTCACCGCCTATCGCGGTAGCTCCAGTCTTGTCGATTACTCCGCCACCAAAGGTGCCATCGTTTCCTTCACCCGATCCCTGGCGCACGCGCTGGTCAAGCGCGGCATCCGGGTCAATGCCGTGGCACCAGGACCGATCTGGACTCCGCTGATTCCTTCGACCTTCGATGCGGACAAAGTGGCGACCTTCGGTTCCGATGTTCCCCTTGGTCGCGCTGGAGAGCCGAATGAAGTGGCTCCCAGTTATGTGTTTTTGGCGAGCCATGCCGACTCGTCCTACATCACAGGCCAGGTGCTGCATCCGAACGGTGGAGAGATCATCAACGGATGAAGAAACACGCGCATCAACCGTGGTTGATGCGATTTATCATCAACCAACCATCAAGGAGTAAACCATCCCATGAGAGACCAAGCCCCTGGCGAACCTTCCGATGCGCAACCTAAGTCAACCAAAGGATGTGCCATCATGCTCGTCATTGGACTGCTGCTTGGCCTCGGCCTTCTTGGCTGGTTTTTTCTATGGGGTCAGGCCATTCCGGAAGGTGAGGAATCAAATAGCAAAGATTCGGCGAACGCGGCGATAACTCTCTCATTTAGGCAGCCGGTTTGACCGGCAAAGGACCGGCATCCAGATACTTGGTAGGATCGGCGAGATCGGCCAGCTGAAAAGCCTCGCGGCGTTCAACACAGGTCCCGCACTGGCCGCAATGGATCTCGCCGCCTTTGTAACAACTCCAGGTCATCGCATAGTCAATGCCCATGGCGTTGCCGCGCCGCGCGATCTCGGTTTTGTCGGCATCAATGAATGGCCGCAGCAACTTTATGCCCACATAGGTGCCGTGTTTCATTGCATCCGCCATGGCCAGCATGAACGGTTCACGGCAGTCGGGATAAATCGCGTGATCGCCGGAATGAGCGGCAATCACCAACGCGTCGGCCTCGCGACTTTCCGCAACGCCGCACGCAATGGAAAGCATGATGCCATTACGAAAGGGAACCACCGTGCGCTTCATGCTTTGTTCTTCATAATGCCCATCCGGAATGTCGCCGCCGCTCTGCAATAGATCGGACGTAAAAAGACGGTTGATGAAGTCCAGCTCAATGACGTCATGGGGGATGCCCAGTTGCTGCGCATGCCAGGCAGCCATGGGGATTTCGTTGGCATTGTGTTTCGAGCCATAATCGAAGCTCACCGCACCCACCACGTCATGTTCGCGAGCGGCCCAATAGAGGGCGGTCACGGAATCCATGCCACCAGAGAGCAATACCAAGGTCTTCATCGCCACACCTATCCACGCAGTTTGGGAAATGTCGATGCTTGAGCCGGTTACTTTACTTTGATTTCGGGCGCAGGATTAACAATCGACCCGGGGTGCCAATTCCCGCAGCAAAGGTGACGCCGCGACAGTATTCCGCGATAAGGATTTGATGACCAGGCAGCACCAGAAGATCGATGGGCCGACCAAGCGGTGCCAGCAAGGTGGTGACCTTGGCGCTGCGATTCGATGACTCATTGGGTTGAATGTGAACCACGTCAAAACCCACATCCTTTTCGCGTTTGAGAAGATTGCCGAAACGGGCCGTCAACAAAGTATCGGCAAAGGGTTTGGGCCAGGTGTGATCCAGCCAGATAATCCCCGACGGACAGGAATGCGCCTCGAAGGTGGAAAGAGAGTCGGTAGAATTTCGGATGGGTTGAGTGACTTCGATTCCCGCAGGCAGGTCCGGGCTGTGAGGATATGGCTTGTTGGTCCAGTCGGCATACTGATACGGGAAGCCATAGTGCCTGCCTTCTTCGATGAGGTTGAGTTCTTCAGGAGGGTCGGCATCGGGTCCGTTTTCGGTGGCAAAAAGGCGGCCCCGATTATCCCAACAGAAACCGTAGCTGTTGCGCAGTCCACGGGCAAAGATCTCGATTCGAGGGGGTGTCTCATCGGGATTGAGCCGCCAAAGAGTCGCAGTGAGATGATGTTCGCCTGATTGATCGTAATTCGGCAGATCACCGGATTCGCCGCCATCCGTGCGGGCACCGCTGGTGACATACATCATGCCGTCCGGACCTTGGGCGATGTGCGAAAGCCCATGGTTGTAAGGTCCGATGCCAAAAGGATAACTCGCGCGAAGCCAGGGCGTGAACTTTTGCCAGGAACGATCATCTTCCTTCGACCACGGTTCACTGCGAAAGATGGTCACCTCATTGCTGACCGGATTGGTCTTCTCATTGCGCTGATTGCAGGTCACATAAAGCCTGCCCTCGCGATCAACCGTTAATCCCATGGACGATGGCGAGCCGAGCGATGGGTCGAGATAACTCGACGCTTCGATCAATCGCGTCAGGTGAGTTTGATCAGGATTCCACAACCAGATGTCGCCTTGTCGCGAAAGTGCAAGCACCTGCCGACCATTGGCATGCATGGCAAGACGCACCGGCGAAAAGCTCAGTTCCGCAGCAACCCGCAAATCCCATCCTTCCGGCGGTGTGGGGAGCTGTTGACCCACCATGGATGCCTGCAAAGAATCGAGCGTCGGATGTTTTGTCTTCGCCCGCAGACTTCGGATCTCTTCGACAGAAGGTGCCGGAAGCTGATTGCCCCACGAGGAAAAGACATATGAAAACACCGCCGCAAGATCCTCATCACCGAGCAACACCGGCGGCATGGCACCGTGATAGGCAACGCCATTGACGGTGATCTTTTCCGACAATCCCTCCAGAGGAGCACGCAGCGACTTTTCGCGATGACTCTTCAAAAAATCCGCGTTGGCCAGTGGCGGAAACACGCCGGGAATGCCGGTGCCCTGCACGCCGTGACAAAGAGCACAGTGTTGCTCGTAAAGTTGGGCTCCGTTCGAAGCCGCATGAAGCGGCAAACTTAGCCCTAGGAAGATAAGAATGGAGCGAAGGATCATCATGAACGTTGCCTCAAGGCTCAATGGGAACCTGCGGTGGCACCTGAACTTTCTCCCGCAGCCGTCTGGTTGCTTCCCCCACCAGCCGCAGATACCAGTCGGACGGCAAACCTTCATAAGTTCCAAGACTGGCCTGAACGGGTGGATCATTGGTCACCTTGAAAATCGCCGTCGCTTCATCCACTTCATCAAACATCGCCACCATGGCGCTATCAGCACCGAGCTTCGACAACTCGTGAAACTGCTCCCACAAAAAATTTCCACCACGACGCGGAATTCCCGATTTCCCCTGCGCCTGTTTCTTCAAATTGTCCCAGCCAAAACCGGGATAAACGGTCGGAATCCACAGGATGTCGTGCGCATCGCATTCCGCCTTGTCGGCCGCCCAATAGTTGGTGGTGGCGCGCTTCTCACCATCGGCCCGGACTTCATAATTGCCGGGATTCCAAGGCGAAATCGCATCCAAACGACGGAACACTTTTTGCCATGCAGGATCGTCATTGCGGCGCCAATGCCACTCACCAGCACCGCCCAAAAAGGCTTGATAAGGACCCGGCTGCTGGAAGAAATCGATCAACTGATTCGCCACCTCGGTCGTCATGTCGTTGACGGTTGATTGCCGGTAAAGCCCAAACAACATCACCACCGGTTTGCCGTTTTCATGAACATACCGTCCGTCCTTCAAAATGCCTGCATCGACGAGTTTTTTCCACTCAGGGATGATCAGATCAACGACCTTTGCCGCCTTGATGCCCGTCATATCGAAAGTCAGTGCCCACACGCGACCGGTGGCTTTCGCAGCATCACGGACATGTTGAAGCACGCGCAACCGCGACTCATATCGGGACTCATATCGGGACTCCGCCGGAGCACCGGGAAGGTCCACCACAAAATGCTGCAACCACACGCCGTCGATGCCGTAATCCCGCATCCACTTAAAATGACGTTTCACCGTCTTGGGATGGTCCGAACTGAACAGATATGCCTGCAAACCATCCCGGTGCGTCCATCCTGGTGCCGCGAATTTTTCTTCAACCGAGTATTCCGCCATGTCCGGCCACATCTCGACCGACAGCGTTTCTGCGGTGATCTTTTTATCATCGCGGCTCCAATGAATCCACCCCACATTCTGCGCATCCCCCGGCGCACGAAACCATCCCTGATAACCCGCCAACACCTTGCCGCGAAGCGAAGTCGCATCAACGACATCTCCGCCTAGAGCGATGACTGACCCGCCACCCACACCCATCAAGACGGCGGCGAGATGAATCCAAAAAGCGCTCATCGAAACCGACCTAACGGCTCACGCCATTCAGCAAATAGCCGAGCACCCGAGCGAGCGTTTGCTGCATCTCATGACGCGGCACGATCATGTCGATGAGCCCGTGGTCCTTGAGAAATTCTGCAGTTTGGAAACCCGGAGGAAGATCGCTGTGCGTCGTCTCTTTCACCACCCGTGGACCCGCAAAGCCAATCATGCATTTCGGCTCGGCGAGGTTGAGATCGCCCACTGTGGCAAAACTCGCCGTGACCCCGCCCGTCGTCGGATGCGTCAGCACGGAAATGTAAGGAAGCTTGGCATCGTGATGACGCGCCAGAGCACCGCAAGTTTTGGCCATCTGCATCAGGCTGAGAATCCCCTCGTGCATCCGCGCACCGCCTGAGGCCGAAAAAACGATCACCGCCCGATTCTCCGTCGTCGCCGTTTCAATCGCGCGGGTGATTTTCTCCCCCACCACACTGCCCATGCTGGCGCCGAGGAACCGGAAATCCATGATCGCCAACACCACCCGGTGGCCACCAATCGTCGCACGTCCGGTGACAACGGCCTCCGTCAGCCCGGTTTTGGCCTGATACGCCTTCACCTTGCCCAAATAATTGTCAAAACCCAGCGGATTCACCGAATCCAGCGCCGCATCGATTTCTTCAAAACTCTCCTCATCCACCAGAGTTTCGAGCCGCTCGGCCGCGCTCAGCGTGAAGTGATAACTGCAATGCGTGCAGACACGCATGTTTTTGGCCAGCGTCTGATCGTAAAGGCTTTCGCCGCAGGAAGGGCATTTGACCCAGACGCCCTCAGGCATGTCCTTTTTCTTTTCGCCAAGCTCGTTAAGAGAACGTTTTTTGAAGAATCCCATGGGCTGTTGTTGCAAAGTGAATCGCCATACTAACTGCGGGCGAGGCTGATCACAACCACCTTTTCAACCTCTCCTTCGCGACGCAGCACTTTTGCACACTCATTGGTCGTGGAACCGGTGGTCAACACATCGTCCACCAGCAGCACCTTTTTGCCCTTCAACACCCCGCGCCAGCGTTCCATCTGACGCAACGCAAAACTGCTGCCCAGATTCTCCAGCCGCGCCCTGCGGGTCAACTTCGCCTGCGCTTTGGTGAATTTTACCCGTTTTAACCCATTGACCGTCTTTATCCCGCTGATTCGCGACAACTCCCGGCACAGCTCCCACGACTGATTGAACCCCCGATACCACTGGCGCAACGCATGCAATGGCACCGGCACCAGCACCCACTCCGCCGCATTCAAGTCCCGCAACCGCGCATCGCGAAACACCTGCGAAGCCAGCCGACCCAGCAGCCCGCGCAAATGCAGCTCCCGCTGATATTTGAACCGGTGCACGAGATGCCGCAACGCCCCCTGCGCCTGAAACGCCGCCACCGCGAACTCAAAATGGAAGGTTCGCTCTCGACAGTTCCCACACTGGAATTCATCCGTGATTTGCCCGTCAAAAGCCTCCCCGCAAACCTTGCAATAGGGAGGTGCCAGCACTGGCAAGCTGTCCCAGCACGTCCAGCAAAGCCACCGTTCCGCCCCCTCGCGAACCCCATGCAGACTTTGATCGCAAACCTCACAATGCGGCGGAAACACCAGATCCATCAGCCTCGAAGCCGACCTGGAGATTGCTGCGGGAAGTCGAAGCATGCCAGCCCCACGGAGCGCAGACCCGCAACCCTGTCAAAGCAATTGAACAGCAATCCCACCCGCTCATTCCAAAACCCCCATTGTAAAATCGCACTGGTCCAGCGTATGCTATGATTGATGACCACGCGATTCCGTCGCTTCCTTGCCCTGGCACTCGCCCTTACCGGTGCCCTTTGGTCACCATCCCCACTCCCCGCCCAGACCACCACATCTTGGACCGACAAGGAAACCCGTCTCGCCACTGAATACCTCGGCCTGCTGGTTGAAAAACCCGACGACACCCGCGTCCTCGACCTCCTCTGGTCCCTCTACGACAAACACCAGCAGACCCCTTTTCTGCTCGAAAGCATCGCTGCCCAAGCCGCCCAGCAGCCCCATCCCAACGTCATCCTCATCCACGCCCAGCTCCTGCAAAAAGCCGGACGCCTCGACGAAGCCCTCGCCCGCTACCAGGAACTCCTCAAACAACAACCCGAACACCCCGCCGCCCTCACCGCCGTCAGTGAACTCATGCAGCAAAACGGCGATCCCGCCACCGCCCTCACCTACCTGCAAAAACTCACCGCCACCGTCCCCAGCACCGATCCCCGCCACGCCCAACTCCTCCTCCAGCAAGCCACCCAGCTCCTCGCCCTCAACCGCCCGGACGACGCCGCCAAAGCCTGCGAACAAGCCCTCGCCCTTCGTCCTGCCGACACCACCCTGCTGCGCGAAGCCTCCCGACTGCTCCTCGGCGCCGGGATGATCGACAACACCCTCGCCATCATGCAGCGCCTCGTCGAAGCCGCGCCCGATCCCACCGTCAAACTCGACGCCCTCTTTGATCTCTCCCGCCTGCACGAACAGGCCGGCCAATTCAAACCCGCCGCCGCCGCCCTGCAACAAGGCCTCGACCTCCTCCACGACAAAGACTGGCGCTACGGCCAGTTCTTCCAACGCCTCGTCAAACTCCACGAACGCTTCGACCAGCTGGACGCCCTCAAACAACAACTGCTCCGCGACGCCGCGCAAAAACCGGTCACCGAAAAGGCCCTCAACAACCTCGCCCGCTACGCCTCCCAGGTCGTCGACGGCGAAGAGCGCATCAAATGGCTGCGCGAACTCGTCACCCAGTTTCCCGACAACCTCGCCCATCGCTGGGAACTCGTCACCGCGCTCATCGACCACAACGAAGCCGCCGAAGCCGCCGCCCTCATCGACCCCTACCTCAAACGCGACGGCAGCGACCGGGCCCAACTCATCCTTCTGCGCGCCCAAACCCACCTTCTTCTCACCGAAACCGACAAGTCCATCGCCCTCCTCCAGCAACTTCTCCAACAACAGTCCGCCGACCCCGAAGTCGAAAAACTAGTCCTCACCTTCGCCCGTCAAAAATCCCTCGATCCCCTCATCGAATCCATCCTCGAAAAACGCATCGACCGCACCCCCGGCAAACCCGAGTCCCTCTTCGAACTCGCCACCTTCCAGCGCACCCGCGGCAACCACAAAGCCGTCGAACAGCTTTTCGAGCGCTACATCCAGACTTCCCCACCCGAGGAAAAACAACGCCGCCTCAACGACGTCGCCAGCTTCCTCTCCAGCAGTCCCGACCTGCAAGCCGCCGAAAACGCCGCCCGCAGCGCCCTCGCCACCCCCGAAGCCGGACAGCCAGAACTGCTCCGCCTCGCCGATGTCCTCGCCCAACGCAACGCCACCGATGAAGCCCACAGCCTCCTCGAACGCGCCTGGACCCTCAGCACCACCGACGAACAACGCGCCGATGTCGACGAACGACTCGCCTCCGTGCTTAGCGGCGAACAGGGAGCCAAACTCCTCACCAATCCCGTCGAGCCCCCCACTGAGTTTACCCTTCCCGCCATGTTCTCCGGCGAAGGTTTTGGCAGCGAAGCCCCTCCCGAAAAACCACCCACCGTCCCCGAAACCCTCACCGACTACGCGCAAAATCTCGCCACCTCTGCCCTCCACCAGATTTACCGCCCGCTCCTCCGGCTCGCCCTCACCGCCGCCCCTTCACCTTTCGATTCCTGGCTCCGCGATGGCCTGACCACCCCATCCTCCCCTCCCCCCGACCCCCAACGCATCCAACGCGCCGCTTGGTGGAGCCTGCGCACCGGCCAGCCCGGCACTGCCACCCTGCTGCTCCAGCACCTCACCCACGGCCCCGCCGGCCAGCGGCTCGACCCCACCCTCGAAGTCGAAAAACTCTATCTCGAAGTCCTCCTCCTCAATGCCGACAAACAACCTGAGCCCGCCATCGCCCAACTGCGCCGCCTCGCCCAGCTCGATCCCGCCAGTCGCACCGCCTGCCACCTCCGTCTTGCCGAACTTGAAGCCCGCCGCAACGGCCAGCAAGGCCTCCTCACCGCCGTCACCATCCTCGAAGACCTCATCAATACCGATCCCGCCAACGACACCATCCTTTCCGCCCTCGCCCAGTTCTACCTCGAAAGCGGCCAGCGCGACAAAGCCCTCGCCCTCTGGGAAAATGCCGCCCGCAATGCCGTCGGAAAAACCAGCCCCATCCTCGAACGCTACGGCGAACTCCTCATCGCCCAGCGCCGCCACGACGAATACCTTCAAACTCAGATCCGCCTGATCGAACAGGAGCCCGACATCAAACGCCGCCGCGACTTCTTCCAACGCGCCATCGAACGCCTCCTCTGGGCCGACGCCGTGCAGGGCGAACTCCCCGAAGACGAACGCATCGCCCGCCTCTCCAAAATCAAAATGCTCCTCCTCGACCGCGCCCGCCGCGATCCCTTCGAAGCATTCTGGAACGAAGCCCTCGCCCACATCTATCAGCGCGAAGGCGACGACACCAAAGCCTTCGCCGCCATGAAGCAGGCCTACTACACCGCCCCCGACACCCCCTTCTCCCTCGACCAGCTGCGCCTCGCCGCCTTGCGCGTCGGCGACATCAAAAGCGCCATCTATTTCCAAAAACAAATCGCCGCCCTCGCCGCCGCTCCCGATCAAGCCACCGAATGGCGCCAGCTCGTCCAGCTTCTCGAAAGCGACTTCCGCATGGGCGAAGCCGACCTCGCCCGCCGCCGTCTCGAAGCCCGCTTCTCCCAGGACCCCACCGCCCTCGAAGAACTTGCACTTTATTACACCGAAACCGCCCAGGACGACGCCGCACGACGCGTCCTCGAACAACTCGTGCGCATCCGCAGTTGGGACGCCACCCACCTCCTGCGCCTCGCCCTCCAGCAGAAAAAACTCGGCGACCACCCAGCTGCGCGCAACACCCTGATCCGACTGCTCGCCACCATCCCCGCCACCGTCAACCCCGACCTAGCCAACACTCCCGAACGCTGGCCATGGCCCATCTTCGACGAAAAATTCCCCTCGCCCACCAGTCCCAGCCTGCTCATCAACTCCCTCGAAAGCGCCCCCGGCCTCGAACCCGCCGAACGCGACCGCCTGCGCCTCTTCCTCAGTCTTCCGCGCCCCGAATTCGTCGAACTCCCCGACGACCCCGCCCCCGTCCGCCTGCGCGCCATCCAGGAGCTCGTCACCCTTCCCAACCCACCCGCTCTCGCTCTGCCCGACGGCCTCAGCGAAATCGAGAGCGCCTGGTTCCACTACTTCAGTCAAAACCGCGACGCCCTGCGCGAACAAATCACCCGCCTCCTCTACCTTCGCAAAAACCTCGAAAGCCGCTTCCTCCTCGTCTGGCTTGCCCTCAAATCCCACAACCCCAGCCTCATCGTCGACTGGATCATTAACGCCCCCGACAACGACCGAACCGCCCGCAAAAACCTCGCCTACGCCGCCCTCACCGTTATTTGCGACGAACACACCTTCCACCTCACCCCCCAGGACGCCCGCACCCTCGGCAGCAGCCGCATCTTCAGCAACACCGAGATCATCGAACTCGCCAAAAAACTCGAAAACCGCCACGACCACGACCTCGCCCTGGACCTCGCCGAAGCCATGCGCGAGATCTCTGCGCCGCTCTCCGTCGAACATCTCCTCGAACTCGCCCGCATCGCCGAAAGCAGCCGCCAGGGCAACCGCCAGCGCCCTTACTACCTCGAAATCTGGTCCCGCCCCCTCCATCCCGCCGTCGGCGACCATCATCAGGGTTTCATCCAAAGCTTCAGCCGCCTTTGGGGCCTCAGCACCGACCCGCACGAACGCGAACACCTCCTGAGCGAAAGCCTCCGCCGCCTCAATCAACTCCCTCCCTCCACCGCCGACGACCTGCGCAAAGCCCGTCTCCTCGGTATCGCCGGCATCACCGAACCCAGCGCCCGCCAGCTTAGCCGCATCGCCGCCGTCCAGCTTCCCGCCGCCCGCGCCTTCGCCGAACCCCTCATCGGACGCCTGCCGCCCGGCGTGAACCCAGGACCGCGCATCGACTCCCTCACCCACATGCGCGATTACTGGACCGACCTCCGCCAATACGCCGAAATCTTTCGCTATGACGGCCTCAGCCCCATCCTCGATCAACTCAACGACGCCACCAACCGTCGCAACGCCGGCGTCGCCCTCGGCTCCCGCGCCACTTTTGAGTTTAACGCCTGGCGCAACAGCGTCCTCCTCCGCCAGCTGCGTTTTGCTGACTACCCCGAACGCCTCCGCCTCGTCCGCAACGTTTTGCAATCCGACGACAGCGTCGACTTCATGCTCGATCTCGGCAACTTCCTCGAAAATCAGGGTTATTCCCGCGAAGCCATCGAAGTTTACCAACGCCTCATCCCCCGCTCCCCCGCCAACGACGAATACAGCCAGCAATTCCGCCGCGCCTGCGAAAACTCCGGGGAAAGCGCCGTCGCGATTGAATACATCGAAAAAACCCTCCCCGCCCAGGTCCACTTCAAACCCCAGGGAATCGACGAGACCCTGCGCGAAGAACACTCCCGCCATCTTGCCCGCCTTCACGATCTCGCCCGCCTGCGCCAGCTCGCCTATCTGCCCGACACCAGCACCAAAAGTTCTCCCGGTCGCGTCCCCGAACCCGTCCCCTACCTGAAAGAACTCGCCCTCATGCTCGAAGCCCGCAACGACCACCCCGGAGCCCTTGCCGCCTGGGAGGAAATGCACCGGCTCTGGCCACGCGACCTCGAAGCCAGCCTGCACCGCGCCCGTCTTCTCCGCCGTCAGGGCAATCGCAACCGCGCCCTTGCCGCCCTGCGTGAGATCCCGCTCATCAACTTTTGGAACGATCCCGTCCGTGAAGCCTTCGAAATGCGCGCCGAACTGGTCGCCGAAACCGGCCTCTGGGACGAAATGCGCCAGCTCATGAACGTCGTCTCCGGCACCCCCGGCAGCCGCGTCACCACCGCCTCCTCAAACGCCAATTCTCTGTCCATCTCCAACCCCGGTGCCCCCGGCTCCAGCGGACCCACCTACACCGGCGGCGTGCTCATCCTCAGCCGCGTTCTCGCCGAGCACCAGCGCCTCACCGAAGCCCAAAGCCTGCTGCTGCGCGCCGAACGCGCTGTGCGCGACAATACCGAACGCTTCAAACTTCGCCTCGAACAACTCCGCCTCGCCGCCATCAACCCCAGCTGGTCCCCCGCCACCGACCAGCCCCGCATTGCCGCCTGGCTGCGCGCTTTCACCGATGATCGCGACGCCCTCACCGCCATGACCACCTTCCTGCAACGCGAGTCCACCGGTCCCCGCGCCCAGGCCTGGCTGAAGGTTCTCCGTCAGCCCAACCTCCCCCGCCACCCCGTCACCTCCCTCGCCCTCGCCACCTTTGCGCCCCTCCTCACCGACTCCGACCTCACCAACCTCTCCCGTCCTTGGGAAAATCCCGCCACTCCCGTCGAAAACGCCCGCGAACTCACCGTCACCACCCTGCTCAACCATCAAAAACCCCAGTGGGCCCTGCAAACCGCCCTCACCGGCGAAGACGGCGGGTTGCGCAACTCCCCTGCCATCCTTCCCGTCCATCACGCCCTCGGCGACCGCCATTCCATTGACGAACTTTTCGCCCGACTCGTCCGCACCACCTTCCCCGGCAGCTCCAACACCGCCCCCTACGCCGAGGCGTTCGCCCAAATCGGTCGCAACGACCTCGCTGAAGAACTCTACGACTTCTCGCTTCAACGCCTGCGCAACACCGCCAGCAGCCATCCCCCCCTCATCGAAAGCCACGCCCGCTTTCTCCTGCGGCAGCACCGTTACGAAGCCGCCGAAAACCTCCTCCTTAAAGAACACCACGGCATGACCGAAGGCCTCGCCCCCCTGCTCGTCGAACTCTATCGCGGATGGAACAAGCTTGACCAACTCCCCACTCAACTGGCAAAATACCACCTGCCAGACAGCGTGCTGCAAGAAGCCCTGTTCCTGGCCAGCCAGCCACCCGCCCCCGCCCCCGCGCCGCCATCATGATTCTCCGCCCCATCGCCACCTTCCTCCTCCTGTTACTCACGGCCTCCTGCTCCAGCAACGGTTCCAGTGCCAGCAAAGACACCGAACAGCCCCGACTCGAAGGCCGCCTCACCAACGTGAAATGGGACACCTCCCGTCGCAGCAGCTTCGAAGGCACCAACAAAAGCGTCAAAACCGACAAACAATACCGCACCGGAGCCGACTTCCGCACCACCGACTACCGCAGCGGCAAAAAACAAAAGTTCACCTCCGGCAAAAAGGAAATCAAAGAAGGCACTTTCCAGGGGGCCACCAAAACTTCTCGCGACGCCAGCTCCACCTTCAACGGATCAGACGACCAATTTCGCGATTCCGACAGCACCTTCGCCACCAGCAACAGCCGCTTTCAAAACCAGGAAAACCGCAACAGCGGCAGCACCTTCCGCGAATCCGGCAACGTTTTCCGCACCCGCGACGAACCCACCGCCCGCAAAGCCCTGGAGACCAGCAATCGTCCCTACATGGAACAAACCAACAAGCCCGGCTACACCGAAGACGAAGTCAAAAACATCCTGAGAAAGTAGAAGGCTCGTCCCGAGCCTTTCCTTGAAAATCCCACAAGGGCCGGGACGGCCCTTCTACTTTTTTTCACTCCTCATCCTCCGGGCCGCGCTTCTGGATATCCTCCAGCGCATCGCCCACATCGTCTACCGCCTCCCAAACCTCACGCGCCACAAAGATCGGCGCATTTTGTGCCACCGCCAGGGCAATGCTGTCACTCGGACGCGCATCCAGCTCCACCACCTTGCGCTGCTGCACCTCGTTCTCCGCGCTCAAAATGATGCGCGCATAATACACCCCGCCATCCAGCGCATTGATGATCACCCGGTCGATTTTTGCCCCAAACGCCATCATCATATGGCC
This sequence comes from Phragmitibacter flavus, assembly GCF_005780165.1. Lineage (NCBI taxonomy): Bacteria > Pseudomonadati > Verrucomicrobiota > Verrucomicrobiia > Verrucomicrobiales > Verrucomicrobiaceae > Phragmitibacter > Phragmitibacter flavus. Next base: position 361,089 of record NZ_VAUV01000004.1, read on the forward strand.
CACCAGGTCATGCGTCATCGGCCGCTCCTGCACCCGACCGCGCATCGACATGCTGATTGCCTTGCCCACTGATTCATCGACAAAAATCACAAAGGTCTTCTCCTCATTCCCCAAAAACACCGCATGACCCTGGTCCATCGCCAGCACATTGCGCAGCTTCACAGCAACCACATCCTTGTTCATCCCTCCACTCTAGCAAGCCCCCGCCCCCTCTCAAACCCAAATCTCAAATTCAAATCTCGTATCCCAACTCCTTGAACCTCCCCGACGACTCCACATACTTCGCCGCCAGCGCCACGTTGCGCTCCTGTTCCTCCTCACTCAACGCCCGCACCACCTTCGCCGGCGCCCCCATCACCAGCGAGCCATCCGGCACCACCATGCCCTTGGTCACCAATGCTCCCGCCGCAATCACACATCGCGCCCCGATCACCGCCCCGTCCATCACAATCGCCCCCATCCCCACCAGCGTCTCGTCACCAATCGTGCAAGCATGGATGATCGCCCGATGCCCAATGCTCACCCGCGCGCCCACCACTGCGGCAAAATCGTCCGAAACATGCACAATCGTCCCGTCCTGCACGTTGCTCTCAGGCCCGATTTCAATGTGATTGATGTCCCCCCGCAACACACAGCCAAACCAGACACTTGCCCGCGCTCCAATTTTCACCGATCCCACCACCACCGCACCCTTCGCCACGAAGGCAGACGCATCAATTTCAGGCGCATGTTCAGGCAGCAAAAAGCGTTTCATGGAGGAAGCAAAATCTATCGATTTGAAGTTGACGCTACCGTTGAATCCTTTGATAACAACAGCGAAACCTCGCGTGAACTTCCGCTGAGGACGCTACATCAACCCTAGATCACTTCTATAACACATCATGAACAAGGCAGAACTTACTGAAGCCATCCAAAAAATCCTCGGAGGCGACACCTCCAAACGCGCCGCCGGCGAAGCCCTTGACGCCGTCCTCAAAGCCATTGCCAAAGGTGTCAAAACCAGCCCTGTCCAGCTCATCGGCTTCGGCACCTTCAAAGTCGCCAAACGCGCTGCCCGCACCGGTCGCAACCCAAAGACCAAGCAGCCCATGAAGATCAAAGCTTCGAAAACCGTTCGTTTCGTTCCTTCTTCCAAGCTCAAAGCGACTCTGTAATCGAATCTGGGAGAAACTCAGCCCTTTCCAATCGCCTGCCGCCCGTTGTGGTCGCAGGCGATTTTTGTTTCCGCCTCTTACTCCTACTCCTACTCCTCCTCTTACTCCCCACACCCAACACCTCCATCTCCCAGCGTCATCAAATCACCCCACGCACCTCCCCAAAAAATCGTCTTCGTCCTCGTTCTCCTACTCGTCCTCGAAATCCACGCATCTCCAGAGCTGCACGTGTTCAGACCGCAATCTCATTAGGCAGCGAGTCAGCCTCCGACCCGCCAAAGGGGAGTAGGAGTAGGAGTAGGAGTAGGAGTAGGAGGAAGATCCGGCCAAGATCGTCTCTCCTTCCTCGAAATCCCAACGTTCCAGCGAAGCGCTGCGTGGCGAGGACGAGTAGGAGAACGAGGACGAGGACGATTTCCCTCTACTTCTTCACCACCATCGCCTTCGTCGCTCCACCACTGATCCCACCATCCACCAACAGCGTCTGTGCGGTCACATAACGACTCTCCTCGCTTGCCAAAAACAGCAGCGGGCCATCCAAATCATTCACTGCACCCGGACGCTTCACCGGAATCCGGTCACTCAAATACTCCACCCACTCCTGGTTTTCATAAAGCACGGCATTCTGCGCCGTCTTGAACCATCCTGGCGCCAGCACGTTCACCGTGATCCCGTGAATCCCCCAGTCATCCGCCAGACTCATCGCCAGCTGCTTCACCCCACCGCGACTCGCCCCATACGGCGCCAGCCCGGCATATCCCGACACACAAGTCACCGATCCAATCAAAATCACCCGACCATACCCCGCATCAATCATCAGCTCCTTCGCCGCCTGCTGAGCCAGGAAGAAGCTGCCACGCAGGTTGGTGTCCAAAATCAAATTCCAGTCGTCCCAAGTCACGTCCACCGCCGGTTTGCGCACATTGCACCCCGCATTGCACACCAGGATGTCCAGCTTCCCATAAAACGCCTTCGTCTCCTGCATCGCCGCCACAATGCTGTCCAGCGACCGCACATCCAGCTCCACTCCAAGACACCGACGCCCCATCCCCACGATCTTCTCCTGCACATCGCGCAGTGAATCCAGCGTCCGACTGGTGCAAACAATGTCTGCGCCTGCCTCTGCCAGCGTTAACGCAAAACGTTGACCCAACCCACGCGAAGTGCCCGAAACAAAAGCCACCCGACCAGCCAGAGGAAGTGAAGAAGACATACGCCATCCTGTAGCCTCAAATCCCCAATTTCAAATTTCAATCATTCCTCAATCACCCATTCCTTGCAGACAGAGAAAAACCCCTCTCGTCGTCGCGTATACACCCCGCTGCCCGCCTCCTCCTCTTACTCTTACTCCTACTCCTCCTCCCTCATGCAAACCTTCCGACTCCTCTTCCCCCTCGCGCTTCTGTTCCTCCACATTCCCATCCCCCTCCCCGCTCAAGACCTCCCCGCACAAGACCTCAAAGACCTCAAGGGCTACTTCCCGTTCAATCCCCCAACTTCCCTCACCGCATGGGAGCCCCGCAAAACCTACGTCCGCCGCCAGATCCTCGTCTCCCAAGGCCTCTGGCCGTTACCCACCAAAACCCCGCTCAACCCCGTCATCCACAGCCCCATCGACTGCGGCACCTACACCATTGAAAAAGTCTACTTCCAAAGTGCCCCCGGACTCTTCGTCACTGGCAATCTCTACCGACCCAAAAATCCCCGAGGCAAAGTCCCCGGCATCCTCTTCGCCCACGGCCACCGTAAAGACGCCCGATTCGATCTCGAACCCGAACTCACCGTCCGCAAAAACATCGCCATCGGCGCCGAACGCTTCACCCGCGGCGGACAAAGCACCTTTCAATCCCTCTGCCACCAACTCGCCTCCATGGGCTGCGTCGTCTGGCAATGGGACATGCTCAGCGACTCCGACGCCCAACAGTTCTCCGAAGAAATTGTCCACAAATTCGCCAAACAACGCCCCGAGATGAACACCGTCGAAAACTGGGGCCTCTACAGTCCGCAAGCCGAAGCCCACCTCCAAAACATCATGGGCATCCAAACCTGGAACGCCATCCGCAGCCTCGACTTCCTTCTCACCCTTCCCGAGGTCGACCCCACCCGCACCGCCATCACCGGAGCCAGCGGAGGCGGCACCCAAACCATGCTTCTCGCCGCCATCGACGACCGCATCCAGCTTTCCTTCCCCGTCGTCATGGTCAGCACCGCCATGCAAGGCGGCTGCACCTGTGAAAACGCCTCCCTTCTTCGCATCAACACCGGCAACGTCGAATTCGCTGCCCTCTTCGCCCCCAAACCCCAAGGCATGAACAGCGCCGACGACTGGACGAAAGAAATGGCCACCAAAGGCTTCCCGGAGCTTCAAAAACTCTACCAACTCTACAACGCCCCCAAGGATCACCTCCTCCTCCAACGAGGCGAAATCTTTCCCCACGCCTACAACGCCGTCAGCCGCTCCGCGTTTTACACCTTTCTCAATCACCACTTCAAACTCGGCTTCGAATCCCCCATCATCGAAACCGATTTCGAACCGCTCACCCGCGAGCAACTCACCGTCTGGAATGCCGAGCACCCCGCCCCCAAATCCAACGGCACCGACTTCGAACGCACCCTCCTCCGCTGGTTCGATGACGACGCCCAAAAACAGCTCCAACACCCCCAAGCCCTCAAACAAATCATCGCCCCCGCCCTCGAAGTGATGATCGGCCGCACCTACGCCCAAGCCGGTGAAGTCACCTGGGGCCTCGAAGAAAAAACCGAACATCCCACCCATCTCGAAATGCAAGGCAGCCTCACCAACACCACCCATCACGAAACCATTCCGACCACCTGGCTCTACCCCAAACAAGGCAGCCAGCGAGTCATCCTCTGGCTCGACAACGACGGCCGCAATTCCCTTCGCGAGGCCAATGGCAAACTCAAACCCACCGTCCAAACCTTGCTCGACCAAGGCAACATCATCCTCAGTGCCGACCTCCGCCTCCAGCCTCAAACGCCTCAACAAACTCCTATCGTCGACAACCCTCGCCAATTCGCTGGCTACACCCACGGCTACAATCCCGCCCTCTTCGCCCAACGCACCCACGATCTCCTCACCCTCACCACCTTCCTGCAGAACAGCAAAGTCGGCAACCATCCGAACCCCAACCGCATCGACGTCATTGCCCTCGGCGAAACCGGACCCATCGCCATCGCCGCCCGCGCTCTCACCGGCAATGCCATCAATCACCTCGCCGCCCAAACCAACGGCTTCCGTTTCTCCCAGATCCTCGACTATCGCCACCCCCAATTCCTCCCCGGTGCCGCCAAATACCTCGACCTTCCCGGCCTCATCGCCCTCAACGCCCCGCACCCGATCCTTCTCATCGGCGAATCCGATTTCAAAGATGTCGTCGCTGCTCCATCCCTCACCCAATTGCCCTCAGACTCCCCAGCGGAAACTGCCATCGTCCACTGGCTCCAAAAATCCGACGCCTCCGCAAGGTAAATGGAAGCAGACAACTGCCGCGCATGGCTTGCGCCCATGAATGAGGCGCAGCAGCACCCTGACCGCTCGGCGCGACCCTCAGTTCTGAATGCCAGCATTGGTCCGGTGCGGATTGCCGATGGGAAATGAGTTTTTGAAAGAATAACAAAAGGTTGAGATGGATGGCTTCGTTTCCCGGGGATGCGCTTCTGGAGAATTCTGATGTTGACGGGTGTTGGTCTGGCCGCTTTTGCCGTGCCGAACTTGCGGGCGGAGGAGCGTCCGAATTTTGTGGTGATCCTTTGTGATGACCTCGGTTGGGGAGACTTGGCTAGTTATGGGCATCCGCATATCAAGACACCGAATCTCGACCGGCTGGCGGTGGAAGGGATGCGGTTGACCAGTTTCTACTCGGCGGCTCCGGTGTGTTCGCCTTCGCGGGTGGGGTTGTTGACGGGGAGGAATCCGAACCGGGCGGGGGTTTATGATTGGATTCCGCATGTGGAACAGCGCAATCAGTCGGGCAAGGCGAGCCGTGCATTGGTGCACATGCGCAAAGAAGAGGTGACGTTGCCGCAGGTGCTGCAGAAAGCGGGGTATGCGACGGCGCTGTCGGGCAAGTGGCATTGCAATGCGGACTTCAATACGGCGGGACAGCCACAGCCTGGGGAGGCGGGCTTTGATCACTGGTTTGCGACCCAGAACAATGCGGCGCCTTCGCACGAGAATCCGGTGAATTATGTGCGCAATGGCAACGAGGTGGGGCCGCTGGAGGGATATAGCTGTCAGTTGGCGGCGCGTGAGGCGATTGATTGGATCGAGGCTTTGCCGAAGGAAAAACCGTTCTTTTTGTATCTGGCGTTCCATGAGCCGCATGAGCCGGTGGCGTCTCCGCCGGAGTTGGTGAAAGGATATGAGGGGATTGCGCGCAACGAGGACGAGGCAGAGTATTTTGCCAATGTCGAGAACATGGACCGGGCGGTGGGCGAGCTGATGGCGACGCTGGACCGGTTGAAGCTGGCGGAGAATACGGTGGTGGTGTTTAGCAGTGACAACGGGCCGGAGACATTGAACCGGTATCGGGCTTCCAACCGTTCTTACGGAACGCCGGGGCCATTGCGGGGAATGAAGTTGTGGACGACGGAGGCGGGTTGCCGGGTGCCGGGGATCGTGCGCTGGCCGGCGAAGATCAAGCCGGGGCAGGTGAGCGATGAGGCGGTGAGTTCCTTGGATTTTCTGCCGAGCTTTGCCTCGCTGGCGGGGGCGTCGTTGCCGGAGGGGCTGGCATTGGACGGGGCGGACATGATGGCGGCTTTAAACGGAGGCAAGGTGGCGCGGGAGAAGCCGTTGTTCTGGATCTACTTCAATGCGCTCAACGAGCAGCGGGTGGCGATGCGGGAGGGGGACTGGAAGATTCTGGCGAAGCTGAATGGCGGAAAGTTGCCGACAGTGAGCAACGTTACGGAGGGTTCGGCAGCGAAGGTGCGGCAGGCGGTGTTGACGGATTTTTCGCTGTTTGAGATTGCGAAGGACCAGGGAGAGGAGCGGGATCTGGCGCAGGAGCAGCCGGACAAATTGAAGGAGATGCAGGGTAAACTTGAGGCGGCTTACCGGGAGTTGACGGGGTCGATGTTTGTGTGGCCGGATGTGGATTGAGTTATCAGTTATTGGAGGTTCTATTTATGATGAAGTGGCTGGTTTGGCTTTTGATGGGTGGATTGGTCACTGGCGTGGAGGCGCAGGAGCGTCCGAATGTGGTGGTGATTCTTGTGGATGACATGGGGTTTTCGGATGTGGGATGTTACGGCGGGGAGATACCGACGCCGAACCTCGACAGGCTGGCGGCGGAGGGCGTGAGGTTCAGCCAGTTTTACAATGCGGGACGTTGTTGTCCGTCGCGGGCGTCGTTGCTGACGGGACTGTATTCGCATCAGGCGGGCATTGGACACATGGCGCAGGATCGCGGTTTGCCCGCGTATCGCGGGGCGTTGAATGACCGGTGTGTGACGCTTGCGGAGGTGTTGCGGGAGGCGGGTTATTTTACGGCGCATACCGGCAAGTGGCATGTGGGGGATCGCGATGAGTCCATGTGGCCGTTGCAGCGTGGGTTTGATCGCTTTTATGGTTCGCCGACGAGCAATGCGTCTTATTTCGGAGTGAAGAAGGGTCGAATGATTTTGTCGGGCAATGAGCGCTTGTATGATCATGAGAATCCGCCGCCGGAGGGGTGGCATTCAACGGATGCGTGGACATCAAAAGGGTTGGAGTTTGTTGATGAGGCGTTGAAGGAGAAGAAACCGTTCTTTTGGTATCTGGCACACAATGCTCCGCATTTTCCATTGCAGGCGGAGCCGGAAGATATTGCGAGGTTTCGTGGCAAATATCGAAAGGGATGGGACAAGGTGCGGGAGGAGCGGCATGCGCGGCAGCAGGAGCTGGTTTTGATGAAGGGGGTGGGTTTGTCGGCGCGTGATGAATCGGTGCAGGCCTGGGAGGCGCTGGATGAGCAGCAAAAGGATGAGCTGGATTTGCGCATGGCGATTTATGCGGCGGTGGTGGAGCGCCTGGACAAGTCGATTGGCGTGCTGGTGGAGGGTTTGAAAGCGCGCGGGGTTTTTGAGAACACGTTGTTGATGTTCTTGAGTGACAACGGGGCGTCGGATGAAGGTGGGGTGTATGGGAAGTTTGGCGATGGGGATGGGGAGCCGGGATCGCTGGAGTCAGATGTGTATGCGGGCAGGGCCTGGGCGAATGCGAGTGACACGCCATTTCGGTTGTATAAGAGCTTCACTCACGAGGGTGGAATCGCGACGCCGTTGGTGGTGCATTGGCCGGCAGGGTTGAAGGCGAGAGGGGAGTGGCGGCATGAGGTGGGGCATGTGGTGGATGTGATGCCGACCTTGGTGGAGCTGTGTGGGGCGGCTTATCCGAAGAGCTGGAAAGCGCGGGAGATTTTACCGATGGAGGGGAGCAGTCTGGCGGCGGTGTTGCAGGGGGAGAAGGTGCAGGGGCGGACCTTGTTTTGGGAGCATGAAGGGAATGCGGCGGTGCGGGAGGGAGATTGGAAGCTGGTGAGGTCGAAGCGTGAGGGGCTGAAGTGGCGGCTCTATGATTTGAAGGAGGATCGGACGGAGCTGAAGGATGTGAGTGCGGGAAATGCGGCGAAGGTGGAGGAATTGCGGATGAAGTGGAAGGGATGGGCAGAGCGGGTGGGGGTGGTGCCTTTTCATGAGTTGCAGGGCGGTATGAAGAAATGAATGAACTTGGAGAATGCGATGAAGATGAAAAAATTGCTGATGGTTTTGTTGTTGGTGTCGGTGGGGTTGTCTTCATGGGCGGCGAAGCCGAATGTGCTGTTCATTGCGGTGGATGACATGAACAACGATCTGGGGTGTTATGGGCATCCGTTGGTGAAGTCGCCCAACATTGACCGGTTGGCGAAGATGGGGACGCGGTTTGACCGGGCGTATTGTCAGTTTCCGCTTTGTTCACCGAGCCGGACTTCGGTGATGACGGGGTTGAGGCCGGATGCAACCAAGGTGTTTGATCTGAGAAAACATTTTCGCGAGGTAATGCCAGAAGTGGTGACGATGTCGCAGGCGTTCAGGAATGAGGGGTATTTTGTGGGGCGGGTGGGGAAGATTTATCACTATGGGAATCCGGGGGACATCGGCACGAACGGGTTGGATGATGAGGCGTCGTGGGATAAGCGGGTGAATCCGTATGGTCGGGACAAGGTGGAGGAGAAGTTGATCATTAATCACACGCCGAAGCGTGGGTTGGGGAGTTCGTTGAGTTTTCTCAAAGCCGAAGGGACGGATGAGGAGCAGACGGATGGGATGGTGGCTACGGAGGTGATCAAAATGATGAAGGAGAAGCGCGATAAGCCATTCTTTGTGGCGGCGGGGTTTTATCGTCCGCATTGTCCGTATGTGGCGCCGAAGAAGTATTTTGAATTGTATCCGTTGGAGAAGGTCGGGATGCCGAAGCGGCCTTGGGAGTATCTGAAGAAGGTGCCTATGGCGGCGCTGGCATCAACGAAACCCTGGCCCTGGTTTGGGGTAACGGAGGAGCAGTCGAGGGAGGCGTTGCAGGCTTATTGGGCGACGATTTCGTTTGTCGATGCGCAGGTGGGCCGGTTGCTGGATGCGCTGGAGGAGAACAGATTGGCGGACAACACGATTGTGGTGTTTTGGAGTGACCACGGTTATCATGTGGGGGAGCACGGATTGTGGAAGAAGCAAAGTTTGTTTGAGAACTCGGCGAGGGTGCCAATGATCATTGCGGCTCCGGGGCAGAAGATGCGCGGTGGTGAGTCGGGTCGGGTGGTGGAACTGGTGGATCTGTATCCAACGCTGGCGGATTTGTGTGGGGTGAAGGCGCCGTCGAATTTGGCGGGGAAGAGCTTGCGGCCGTTGTTGGATGCGCCGGATGCGGAGTGGGACAAGCCGGCGTTTACGCAGGTGTGGCGAGGGAAGTTTGCGGGTCACAGTGTGCGGACGGAACGGTATCGGTATACGGAATGGGAAGGCGGGAAGGAGGGAGCGGAGCTTTATGATTATGAGACGGACCCGGAGGAGATGATCAATTTGATGGGAGATTCAGCGCAGGCGGAGAGGTTGGCCAGTTTGAAGAAGCTGGTGAAGGAAAATTGGACGCAGGAATTTCGTCCGAAGCCGAACAAGAAGGCTGGCAGGTAGCGGTCGATCGATGCGATTTACTCCTGGCCGGCCTGGATGGCGGTGAGGGCGATGGTGTAGAGGATGTCTTCAACCAGGGCGCCGCGGGAGAGGTCGTTGACGGGGCGTTTCATGCCTTGCAGCATGGGGCCGATGCTGATGACGTTGGCGCTGCGCTGAACGGCTTTGTAGGTGGTATTGCCGGTGTTGAGGTCGGGGAAGATGAACACGGTGGCTTTGCCGGCGACGGGACTGTTGGGGGCTTTGGACGCGGCGACGTCGGCGATGGCGGCGGCGTCGTATTGGAGGGGGCCGTCGAGGAGGAGGTCGGGACGTTTTTGCTGGGCCAATTGGGTGGCCTGGCGGACTTTGTCGACGTCGGCTCCAGTTCCGGATTCGCCGGTGGAGTAGCTGATCATGGCGACGCGTGCTGGGAGGCCGAAGGTGATGGCGGAGTCGGCGCTTTGAATGGCGATGTCGGCGAGGGTTTCGGCGTCGGGATCGGGATTGACGGCGCAGTCGCCGTAAACGAGGACCTGGTCGGGGAGGCACATGAAGAAGATGGAGGAGACAACCTTGGCACCGGGTTTGGTTTTGATGATCTGCAGGGCGGGCCGGATGGTGTTGGCGGTGGAGTGAACGGCACCGGAGACGAGACCGTCGACTTCGCCGAGGGCGAGCATGACGGTGCCGAGCCAGACATGGTCGTCGAGGAGGTCGGCGGCGGCTTCGGGGGTGAGGCCTTTGTGTTTGCGCATTTCGACGAGGGGGCTGACGTAGTGCTGGCGGATGTGGGTGGGGTCGAGGATTTCGATGTTGGCAGGGAGTTCGATCTGCTGGCCTTTGGCAACGCGGTGGATTTCTTCGGGGTTGCCGATGAGGACGCAGCGGGCGATGCCGCGCTGGGCGCAGAGGGCGGCGGCGCGGATGGTGCGGGGTTCGTTGCCTTCGGGGAGGACGATGCGTTTGTCGGCGGCGCGGGCGAGTTCGGTGAGTTTGAAGCAGAAGGCGGCGGGGGAGAGGCGGGCTTCGATGGGGATGGCGGCGTGGGTGGCGATCCATGCGCTGTCGATGTAGCTGGCGACGAAGTCCATGCTGAGCTCGACGCGTTCGAGGTCGTCGGCGGGGACCTCGTGGCTCATTTTGGCGATGTCGGTGGCGGTGTGCCAGCTGTTGGATTCGACGTGGAGGATGGGGAGGCCGGTTTCGATGGCGGGTCGGCAGAGGTCGAAGATGCCGGGGGGGACTTCGGTTTCGCCGGTGAGCAGGAGGCCGGCGAGGTTGATGTCGTTGAGGCTGGCAAGGCAGGCGGCGACGATGACATCGCTGCGGTCGGAGGGGGTGATGAGAAGGTTGCCGGGCACAAACGCGTTGAGCATGTTGGGCACGGTGCGGGCGAGCAGGTTGAATTTTTTGACGCGACGCGTTTTCATTTCGCCTTCAAAGAGCGTGGTGGCGTTGAGGTAGCGGGCGACGTCGATGGTGCGGCAGGAGCTGATTTCGGTGTTTTCGGGGACGGCACCGATGAGGTGGAAGCCGGGGCTGCCGATGAAGCGACTGTGGGCGCGGAGTTCGTCGACGAGTGTCGCGAAAGGTTTGTTGTTGGCGTTGGGGACGCGGTTGATGATGCAGCCGATGACGGCGGTGCCATCGATGCCGCCGAAGGGTTTGGCGGCGTATTCGAGGCGGGCTTCAAATTCGTCGAGCGTGAGGCTGCCGAGGGAGCCGGCGAGGATGATTTCGGCGCTGAGGGTTTTGGCGAGCTGGAGATTGAGGTCGTCGGCGTGGGGGTCGTCGGGCGTGTGGACGAGACCTTCGACGATGACGACATCGGCATCGGCGGCGGATTGATGGTAGATGCCGACGACGCGTTCGAGGAGTTCGTCGACGCGACCGGAGGAGATAAGGCGTTCGGCTTGTTCGAGGGGGATGGGTGAGGCGGGTTTGAGGGAGGTGGCCTGGCGGACGAAGTGGGTGGAGCGTTCGGGGCCGAGGTCGCCGCCTTCGGGCTGGCCGATGGGTTTGCAGAAGGCGACGCGCACGCCGCGTTTGTCCAGGGCACGGACGAGGCCGAGGGCGAGGGAGGTGAGTCCGGCACCGGAGCCGCTGGGGGTAAGGTAAAGGGTGTGGGGCATGGGGACGGAAGATGATTAGGGTTGGAGAAGGCGTTGGGTTTCCCGGGCGATGACGAGTTCTTCGTTGGTGGGGACGACGAGGGCAGTGAGGGCGGAATCGGTGGTGGTGATGCGACCGGCGGTGTGGCGACCGTGGGCCGAGTTGAGGTCGTGGTCGAGGGTGGGTTTGAGGACTTTTAGGTGAGCAAGGGTGCGGGCGCGGATAGGGGCGGAGTTTTCGCCAATGCCTCCGGTGAAGATGAGGGCGTCGATGCGGTCGAGGGCGGCAGCGAGGCCAAGGATGCCTTTGGCGAGTCGGTAGCAGAAGACATCAATGGCGAGTTCGGCGCGGGAGTGGCCGTTGTCGGCGGCTTCGAGGAGGGTGCGCATGTCGTTGCTGAGGCCGGAGAGGCCGAGGAGACCGCTGTCGCGATTGAGGAGGTCGGTGACTTGACGAATGTCGCGTCCGGTTTGTTCGACGAGGAATTGGATGAGGTTGGGGTCGACATCGCCGCTGCGGGTGCCCATGGCGAGGCCTTCGAGGGGGGTGAGGCCCATGGTGGTGTCCATGCTCTGGCCGTTTTTGATGGCGCAGGCGCTGCAACCGTTGCCGAGGTGGGCGGTGATGATTTGGAGTTCGGTGAAGGGCTTATCAAGGAGGGTGGCGGCTTGTTCGGCGACGAAACGATGGCTGGTGCCGTGGAAGCCGTAGCGGCGGACCTGGTGGGTTTTGTAGAGGTCGTAGGGCAGCGCGTAGAAGTAGGCGTGCGGGGGCATGGTTTGATGGAAGGCGGTGTCGAACACGGCGACGTGCGGGAGTTCCGGGAAATTTTCCATGGCGGCGCGGATGCCGGTGACGTGGGCGGGATTGTGCAGAGGCGCGAGAGCGCGGCAGGCGTCGATTTTGGCGACGGCGTCTTCATTGAGCAGGACACTGGCGGAGAAGAATTCGCCGCCGTGGACGACGCGGTGGCCGATGCCGGCGATGGGGATGTCACCGAGCGAAGCAAGGATGGCGGCCATGGCTTTGGCGTGATTTATGTAGGGGATGGCTTGGCTGCCGAGCGGCTGAACCTTCAATAGAGCATCCGGGGAATTGAGGCGTTCGGCGATGCCCTGGATGAGCACCTGGGTGCTTTCGGGATCGATGACGGCGAACTTGAGGGACGAGCTGCCGCAGTTGATGACGAGGATGTTGTGGGACAAGTTTACAGTCACGGGGTTGATCAAGCAGATCACATGCCCCGGGGTGAGGTGTTTGTCCATCCGTCAGCGCTCCAACGATTTTGACACATGGGATTGAAGCGGGCGCGGGAGCGGGAGCAAGTCACAAAAAAAGGACGCATGCGAGGCATGCGTCCGATTTAAAACGAATAGGAGACGGGGCGTTAACTCAGCGACTGCGGCGAAGCAGTCCTAAGAATACTGGAAGGCTGAGCAATAGCATGCCGGAAGGCTCAGGCACCGCCGACACTGAATCAACCGACATGGTAACGCCAGTGAAATAAGCGAAATCCAACAACGCATCATCGGCGGTTTGAGTCCAAGACAGCGAAGTGATCGGGCCATCGAATCGGATGCGAACATTGCCTTCCGCAGAGGTGATGGTGCTTGCAGTGACCGTCGTAGGCAGAATTCCATCGTTAGACAACATTGTGAATGTGTTGGGTCCGAAATCCCAAGTGGCCACCTGTTCCACCAAAGGGGGCGCATAATAGCCGAGGGAGTAGATGTCAAACTCAAGCCCTGTCACCGCAGTGCTGAAGGTAAGTGTGTAAAACTCGGTGGCGAGGCCCTGTTCAGCAAATCGGATTTCGTGGTTGGTTCCGAGGACTGAATCGTTGTAAAGAAAGCCACCGGTCAAAGAGACGTCACTGGTGATGCTGTCGACGGTGACGGTGCCGAACGCGCTTGAATTCAGGCCTGGGGAATAAATGACGCCTGATTGAGCATTCAACAGCGAAGTGAATTCCACGTTGGTTTGTTGGGCAACAGCGGGTGCGGCGGCAAGAGCGAAAGCACCAATGGCGAGGAGGGTTATGAGAGGAGTTTTCATGATCGTGGCTTGGGGGTAGTTTGAATTAGATGATGAATGGATCTACTGGCAATGACCGTGACGAAATAAATCTTAAGGAACGTCAAGTGGGCCGCATCAAAACATTGGGGGGAGATGGGTAGCAGGGGTTAAGTTAACGTTTATCGACTAGTTATCATACAGCTACATGCACGCTTGCCAACGTTCAAACTAATTGTGCAAAAAATTTTAAAATTTAATTGGCGTCTATGAAAAATTTGGGTTCCCCTCCAAATTTCGGGGAAATGATTATAGAAATTAGCAGTTCGCGCGGCTTTGACGAGTTCCGAAGGACTTAGGCTTACAACGTTCATCCTGTTGATCGGCAAGTGGTTAAGTGCAGGTTATCGCTGTGGCATGTTACTGCTTTATATTAGACGAAGTTATAAATAAGTGCCGCGATCCCATTGAAACTTGTAAGAACACCAGGGTTGCAGAGTTTCAGGAGATATGTTGGTGGTGACACGCATTTCTAGACAGGGGCTCATGAATTGGCGCACGGCGTTGGTTTGGATCTTTTATGCAATGGTTTCGCCTTGGGGATCACTGCTGGCTTCGGAGGTCCGCCCCGTCCGTCCCAATGTGGTGGTGTTTCTGGCGGATGATGCGGGTTGGGGGGACTATGAGATCAATGGAAATGAGATGGTGAAGACGCCGAGGATTGATTCGATTGGTCGGGACGGGGTTTCTTTTGAGAGGTTTTATGTTTGTCCGGTTTGTTCGCCGACACGGGCAGAGTTTCTGACCGGGCGTTATTATTTGCGGACGGGAGTGCGTGGGGTTTCGACGGGGCAGGAACGGTTGAATGTGGACGAGAAGACAGTCGCGGATGCGTTCAAGGCGGCGGGTTATGCGACGGGGGCGTTTGGCAAGTGGCACAATGGGAGTCAGTGGCCGTATCATCCAACGGCGCGGGGATTTGATGAATATTTTGGACACACTTCAGGGCATTGGGGGGAGTATGTGGACGCACCGCTGGAGGAGAATGGGGAGATGGTGAGGACGAAGGGTTATATCGTGGATGTGTGCACGGACAAGGCGCTGGAGTTCATCGAGCGAAACCAGGCGAAGCCGTTTTTTTGTTTCGTGCCGTTTACGACACCGCACAGTCCATGGAAGGCGACGGATGAAGACTGGGAGAGGTGGAAGGGCCGGGAGTTGCCTCAGCGGGGAACGGATGTCGAGAAGGAGGTGGCGGACGAAACGCGCTGTGCTCTGGCAATGGTGGAGAATCAGGATTGGAATGTTGGCAGGGTGTTGGACAAGTTGGAGGCGTTGGGATTGAGCAAGAACACCATTGTGGTTTATTTCTCGGACAATGGGCCGAACGGGCATCGTTGGAACGGCGGGATGAAAGGGAAGAAAGGCGGGGTAGATGAAGGATCGGTGAGGTCGCCGTTGTTGGTGAAGTGGCCGGAGAAGGTGGTGAAAGGAGGAAGGGTGGAGGAGATTGCGGGGGCGATGGATTTGTTGCCAACGTTGGTTTCGATGGCGGGGATCAAACGGGTGGGTGACAAGGTGTTGGATGGGCGGGATTTGAGTCCTTTGATGACGGGCAATGGAGGCAAAGAGGCATGGCCGGAACGGACGATTTTTTCAACCTGGGGGAGGAAGGTGAGCGCGAGGACGCAGCGGTATCGGCTGGATGAGAAGGGTCAGCTTTTTGACATGGTGGCCGATCCGGGGCAGCTGGTGGCAGTGAATGATCGCAAGCCCGAGGTTGAGGCGAAGTTGCTGGATGAAGTGAACGCGGGGAAGGTGGAGATGGGATTCGATGAGGCGAAGGCAGCAGGGGCCAATGCGGTCGACCCGAGGTTGATTGGAGTGGGGTATCGGGAGTTTCCAATCACGATGTTGCCAGCCCGGGATGGGGAGCCGTTGGGAGCGTTGAAGCGCAGCAGCAAGGCTCCGAATTGTTCGTATTTTGTGAACTGGACATCGTTGGATGACCGGATGGTGTGGAAGGTGGAAGTGCAGACGGCCGGGCGGTATGAGGTGGTGATCGATCATACCTGTGCCGTGGGAGACGAGGGCGCCGAAGTGGAGCTGGCTTTGGGGGGAAGCAGGTTGACTGGCAAGGTGACGGAGGCGTGGGATCCGCCGCTTTTTACGAATCAGGACACTTTACCGAGACCGGACGGAGAGTCGTCGATGAAAGAGTTCAAGGAGCTGAAGTTGGGGGTGATGGAGCTGGAGAAGGGCGCGGGGGATTTGATGTTACGGGCGCTGAAGATACCGGGGAAGGGCGTGATGGACGTTAGGAGGGTGACGCTGAGATTGATGGAATAGCGTGAGAATCTTTGAATGAAGCTTTTCGCGTTGTCGCATTGCGGTAGTTTATTGCTTCATATGAGCACGACCCAGACGAATGGAGATGGTGATAAGGAATCTGATTTCGATTTTGTTCAGGAAGTGCGTCTGAGAGCGAGCGAAGAGGAAGTTTGGGATGCGTTGACCGAGGTTGAGCAGGTTAAAAAGTATTATCTGGCGCCACCGTTGAAGCTGGAGATGAAAACCGGCGGGGAAATTTTATTCGGGAATGCGGATGAAGTGATGATTTCCGGAGAGGTGTTGGAGGTCAGAAAGCCTGATCGATGGGTTCATACTTTTCGATTTGGGCCACAACTGCGAGATGGGGCGGAGGGGGATCCCGACACCGTGGTGTCTTATGCAATTCGGAGAGATGGGGATGAGACGATTCTGAAACTGGTCCACTCGGGTTTTACGGAGGAGAATCAAACGCGGGCGGATATCTCGGGGGGGTGGCCGATCATCATGTCGGGGTTGAAGAAGGTGGTGGAAGAAGGCCGGTGATTTTTCGGGTTATGTCGCGGGCGATGGCTCATCCTTATCCGCTAAGTCAAAGGCAGGCGCGACGGGTGTGGTTGCATGCGCAGGGACTTGATGTTCATGCGCCTTTTGGTGGTGGGGCGGAGGCGACACGACTGGCGGTGGAGCATCTGGGATATGTGCAGATTGACACGATCCACGTGATTGAGCGCTGCCATCATCACATTCTGCATTCGCGAATTCCGAGTTATGAACGGGGACATTTACGTCAGGCGCAGAGCGTGGATAAGACGGTGTTTGAGTATTGGACCCACGCGCTGGCTTATGTGCCGACGAGAGATCTGCGATTTTTTGTGGGAGCGATGAAGCAGCATCGCAAGAACACAGGAACCTGGTTGGGCGCGGTGACGCCGCAGGAGTTGCGCGGGGTGATTGGGCAGATCAAGGCGCAGGGGCCGCTTTCGATTCGGGATATGGACGATGCGGTGTTGGTGGACAAGACTCATCTGTGGGCAAGTCGCAAGCCTTCCCAGAAGGCGTTGCAGTTGGGTTTTTACAATGGGCTGCTGGCGATCAGCGAGCGCCGGGGGATGTTGAAGACGTATGAGCTGATGGAGCGTCACTTTGGCGGGGAGAAATTGCCGAAGGCCGCTTCGACAACCGAGACGATGGGTTATTTATTGGATCGTGCTTTGCAAGCCCAAGGGGTGGTGAGTTTGGATTCGATTTGTCATCTCAATGCCGGGCGTAAAGCGGCGGTGCGCAAGGTGATTGATGCGCGGGTTCGGCGTGGCAGTTTGGTGAGGGTGGCACTGGAGGGGGATGAAAAGACGGAGTATTGGATGGAGCCTGGGTGGCTGGAGCGGCGGTTCGAGGAGATGGAGCCTGTGGCGCGTTTGTTGTCGCCATTTGATCCGTTGATCATCCAACGCAAACGCTTGCAGCGATTTTTTGGCTACGAGCATGTGTTTGAGGCTTATCTACCGAAGGAGAAGCGACGGTTTGGTTATTTCGCGTTGCCGGTGCTTGTGAGGGATGAGGTGGTGGCGGCGATCGATTTAAAAACGGATCGCCAGAATCAGAAGCTGTGTATTCAACAGTGGCACTGGGTTGGGAATGGGGCAGACAGCATCCATCGACCGGCTATCGAGGCGGCTCTGGATGATTTTGAGCGGTTTCAGCTGGGGAACTAGAATCAACGGATGACGACGGGGGAGCTGATGGTGGCTTTGCGGTCATCGGTGACGGTGAAGAAATAGAGGTCGGCTCCGGCGGGTGGGGCGGGGGCGGTGAGCAGTTGGTTTTCGCTGATCACGGCAGGGACGGTGGTCCAGACGCGTTTATTGATGGGAAGGGCGGGGTCGCCGGGAAGGGCGTAATGGAGTTCGGCTTTGGTGAGTGGGGTGACGCTGGCGACGGTGGCGGTGATGGTGTTGTCTTTGATGGTGGGCAGGTCGGCGATTTTCGGAAGGGGTTTGGCGGAGCGCAGATGGAGGGCGTGGTCGACATAGAGGCCGATTTCTTGGGGCGCCCAGCCGGATTCGTGGCCGTGGGGCATGTTGACCTGGATGCGGATGTTTTTGGCGGCGGGGACGGCGTTGTAGCTTTTCATGTAGCTGTCGAGGGGATAGGCAAAATCGTTGGTGCCGTTGACGAAGAAGGTGGGGACCTGGCTTTGTTTGAGCCAGCTGCCGGGATCGTAGAGTTTGACCCAGCGTGCGGTTTGGTCTGGGCCAATGCCTTCGAAGTCTTTAAGCCAGGTGCTGTTTTCATTGAGGAATCCGCAACCATAAACGGGGACGGCGGCTTTGAATCGGGAGTCGACGGAAGAGACAATGCAGGTGGTGTAGCCGCCCCAGGAAATGCCGGTGACGGCGGTGCGGGTTTTGTCCACTTCGGGTAAGCTGAGGAGAAGGGAGTGGGCGAGGATGCCGTTGGCGACGGCATGGTAGGACCAGTCGTCGGTGAGGTCTTCAGTGTTGAGGGTTTTAAATTTTTCGACGTGCGATTGTTCGGGGCCGCCATCGGGCAAGCGGGTGCGTTTTTTTGGATCGGTTTCGTCGGGTCGGGAACCGGCGAGGTCCATGGCGATGGCGGCGTATCCGCGTCGGGCCCACAGTTCGGCCCAGACTTTAAAAGCGGTGCCGCCGCCGCCGTGGATGAGGACGATGGCGGGAAACTTGCCTTTTTCTTCAGCGGTTGGCGTGCGTTTTTCGAGGGTGGCGGGCGAGGCGTAGTAGGCGAAGACGCTGGTGGGTCTGCCGTGATAGGGTTCGCCGGAATAGGTGAGGCTGTGGACGGGGGCGTCCGTGGCGAGCCATTGGAGGGAGGGTGGCGTGGAGAGTTTCTTGAGATCCCAGGGGGTTTCCGCAGCACTGAGGAGGCTGGGGAACAGGCAGATAACGAGGAGAAAGAGGCGTGGGATGATCATGGGATTCGTGGACGTAAAAAAAGAAACGCAGCGGGGGCGGCGTTTCTTTTGGTGGGTTGGAAAGAGGAGGCGGGAGGTTTATTTGACGAGGACGCGGGTGGCTTTGGAGGATTTTTGGGCTTTGAAGGTGAAGTCGTAGAGTTGGGGGGCGCTGATGTTGTTGTCTTCGTCGGACTCCAGGATGCTGCCACGGTAGAGGTCGCCGGTGTCGTTGAGCCAGGTGTCGTCGAAGGATTCGAGGGGCCGGTCGATGACGAGGACGACCTCACATTTGGTCACGGAAAGGGGAATGGAAAAACCGCCGAAATTTGATTCCGCGTAGTCGTAGGAAGGAACTGCACCAAATTCGGTATAGCCAATGTAACAGGTTTTGCCGACGGGATATTTGTCGGGATCGGTGCTGGCGATGACCCTCATGCCGAACCAGCCGTGGACGCCGGTGGCATCAGCATTGCCGATGTTGGCGACGTAGGAGGTGACGTCGTATTCGCGGAAGTAAGTGCCGGTGTAGACGTGTTGGGCGCTGACGGCGAAGGGGAAGAGGTCGGGGCGGGGGATGGCTTGAACGACGGGAGGATTGGTAGGGGTGGTGACGCGGTTGATTTTGTCAGCTGGGCTGTAGAGCTGGGCCTGGGTTTTTGTGCTGACAAGTCCGACGGTGATGAAGAGCAGGAGGATGCTGAGACGGTTGGCTTTCGATTTCATGATGGATGGCGCGGGTGGATGATTTGCGCGGCTGAGGATTTCATGTGGGCAGGCGGGAGGATGTGACGGAAGTTGTCGCGGTGGAGAATTCGTCATTTGCATCTGGGGTGGCGTTGGGGGATCAATGGAGGATGAGCACGGTAAACCTCGGATTGATTCAGACCCACGCCACGGATGACAAGGTGGATAATTTACAGCGCACGATGACCTTGGTGCGTGAGGCGGCGGCGAAGGGGGCGAAGATTGTGTGTTTGCAGGAGTTGTTTTTGACGCCGTATTTCTGCAAGCGCGAGGACACGGAATTGTTCGATCTGGCAGAGCCGATTCCAGGCAAGACGACGGAAGACTTAAGTGCGCTGGCGAAGGAGTTGAATGTGGTGATTGTGGCGTCGCTTTTTGAAAAACGTGCGGCGGGGCTGTATCACAACACAGCGGCGATCATTGACGCGGACGGGACTTATATGGGCAAGTATCGGAAGATGCACATCCCAGAGGATCCGGGGTTCAACGAGAAATTTTATTTCACGCCAGGGGATACGGGGTATCGGGTTTGGCGCACAAAACATGGCAACATCGGGGTGCTGGTGTGTTGGGATCAGTGGTATCCGGAGGCGGCGCGGCTGACGGCGATGCAGGGGGCGGACATTCTGTTTTATCCGACGGCGATTGGCTGGCTGGCGAGTGAGAAGGATGAATTGGGCAAGGCCCAGCATTGTGCGTGGGAGACGGTGCAGCGCGGGCATGCGGTGGCAAACGGTTGTTTTGTGGCAGCGGTAAACCGGGTGGGATTTGAGGAGGAGACGGAGTTCTGGGGGCAGTCGTTTGTGGCGAATCCGTATGGCGAGATCGTCGCGAAGGCGTCGCGAAAGGACGAGGAGGTATTGATCGTGCCGGTAGAATTGAAGGAGGTGGAGGATTTTCGCCGGATCTGGCCGTTTTTCCGGGATCGCAGGATTGATTCGTATCAGCCGATCGTGCAGCGATGGGGGAATGAGTGATGGCATTTTTTCACGGACAGTGTCGAACAACTCAAAGTTGCTTCAATATCCCGCTTGTATTGTCTGCGGATTGGAGCCATCACCTTGAAGCGAACAGGTTCAAGATTTTAACCTTCTGGCACTTGTTTCGCTGTATTTCATGAGGCAATCCGCTTCATTCCTCCCCGACATCTACTCATGCCCGACTCTACTCCCGAACAGTATCACATGCCCGCCGAATGGCAGCCGCAGGAAGCCACCTGGTTGTCCTGGCCTTGCAACAAGGCGAGTGCGCCACAGACTTTCGAGGTGCTTCAGGAAAAGTTCGGCGAGATCGCCGCGCTGATTTCGATGCATCAAAAAGTGCGCATCAATGCCCCGGAGGCGGAGCATCATGCGATTCGTCTGCACATCATGGATCACGAGGGTGATCTCGGCATGGTGGAGATGTTTGATCACGAAACGAACGACGTGTGGTGCCGGGATCACGGTCCGATTTTTGTGAAGCACAACACCACGGGTGAAGTGGCGGTGACGGATTGGGGATTTAATGCGTGGGGCGGGAAGTTTCCGCCGTTCGATCTCGACAATCAGATCCCGCAGAAGGTGGCGGATGCGTTGAAGTTGAAGCGTTTTGCTTCGAAGATGATTCTTGAGGGCGGGGCGATTGAGACCAATGGTCATGGGGTGTTGATCACGACGGAAGCGGTGTTGTTGAACAAAAACCGCAACCCTGGCTGGAGCAAAAAGCAAATTGAAGAGGAGCTGAAAAAGCACCTCGGG
The DNA here is from genome assembly GCF_005780165.1 of Phragmitibacter flavus. Lineage (NCBI taxonomy): Bacteria > Pseudomonadati > Verrucomicrobiota > Verrucomicrobiia > Verrucomicrobiales > Verrucomicrobiaceae > Phragmitibacter > Phragmitibacter flavus. The sequence continues at coordinate 382,265 of NZ_VAUV01000004.1, forward strand.
GTGAAGACGGTGTTCTGGCTGGGCAAGGGCATTGAGGGGGACGACACGGACGGGCATGTGGATGACATCACACGGTTTGTGCGCAAGGATTGTGTGCTGACGGCGGTGGAGTCGCACTCCGGGGATGCGAATTACAAGACTCTGGCGGAGAACAAGGAGAAGCTGGAAGACTTGCGCACGGAGGATGGCAGCAAGGTGGAGATCATTGAACTGCCGATGCCGAATGCGTTGACGCCGAAGAAGAACTGGCGGTTGGAGCGCCTGCCGGCGAGCTATGCGAATTTTCTGATTGTGAATGGGTTGGTGCTGGTGCCGATTTTCCGTCAGGCGAAGAAGGACAAGCTGGCACAGGGCATCATTGGGGAGCTGTTCCCTGGTCGCGAAGTGATTGGCGTGGAGTGTTCGAAGCTGGTGATGGAGGGCGGTGCGTTGCATTGCATCTCGCAACAGCAGCCGAAGGGATGATGGAATTTGGATTTGGGAGTTCGGAATGCGGAATGAAGGGATTGGCGCTTGATTATTGGCAGTGAAAATGGCCAAAATGAGGGCTCGGATCATTTGTAATTCTTCATTTCCAACTTTTTAATTTTTTCTACACCATGGGTGCTCAATGGAAACAAAAGTGGCGGGAGCTGGCGGCTGACCAGAAGGGCAAGATTGTGGGCAAGCTGGTGCGTGAGATCCAGGTGGCGGTGAAGCTAGGAGGAGCTACACCGGAGTTCAACGCGCGGCTGGCGGCGGCGATTGCGGTGGCCAAGAAGCAGAGTGTGACGCGTGACACCATTGAGCGGGCGATTGCGAAGGCTTCGGGAACCGGGGCGGATGCGATTCAATACCAGACGGTGGTGTTTGAGGGATTCACGCCGCATCGGGTTCCGGTGATGGTGGAATGTTTGACGGACAACAACAACCGCACTTCGTCAGAGGTTCGGATGCTGTTCAAGGCGGGAAATTTGGGAACACCAGGCTCCGTGGGCTGGATGTTCGAGCATGTGGGTTTGATCGAGGCGCAACATACTGATGCAGGGATTGATTTGGAGACGGCGGCGCTTGAGGCGGACGCGGATAATGTGGAGCCACTGGATGCGGAGGATGTGGAAACGGGCAGGATTGGGGGCCGGTTTTTCTGTGAGACGACCAGGCTGGATGCGGTCACCAAGACGCTGCAGGCGGCTGGTTGGCAGGTCACGACATCGGAGTTGCACCATCAGCCGAAGGACTATCCCGACCTGAGCGATCCGCAGCGGGAAGAGGTGGTGAACTTTTTGCAGGCACTGGACGGTCATCCCGATGTGCACCGGGTGTATGCGGCGTTGAAGTAGGCTGGATGGGCTGGGAGCGCCTGACTCAAGGTCGGATGGCTCTTGACTGGAAGGTTGCGATGATCTGAATTGCGTGTTCAACTTAGAGTCCTTCTTTTCCCATGAAAGCGCTTACTCTGATTGCTCCGTCGACTTTTGAATTTGGTGATGCTCCGCAGCCAACGCCAGGGGTGAACGAGGTGTTGGTCAAGGTGCATGCCTGCGGGATCTGCGGCAGCGATTTGCATGGGATGGACGGTCGCAGTGGACGACGCATTCCGCCGATCATTATGGGGCATGAGGCGGCGGGGGAGGTGGTTGAACTTGGTGAAGGGGTAAGTGGTTGGAAAGTGGGGGATCGCGTGACGTTTGATTCGACGGAGTATGATGCGAATTCGCCAGACACGGCTGCAGGTTTTTTGAATCTGAGCGAGGGTCGCAAGGTTTTGGGGGTCTCGTGCGGAGATTACCGTCGGCATGGATGTTTTGCGGAGTATGTGGTTTTGCCGCAGCACATTTTGTATCCTTTGCCGGAGGGCTTGGGGTATGAGAAGGCGGCGTTTGCGGAGCCGGTGGCGATTGCGTTGCATGCGGTGAATCTGGCACCGACGCCGAATGGTGGGACGACTGCTCCCGTGTTGCGTCAGCAATGTGCGGTGGTGGTGGGCGTGGGATTGATTGGACTTCTGGTGGTGCAGGCATTGAAGGCGCGGGGCTGGCAGCGCGTTTTTGCGGTTGATTTGGATGACGGGCGGCTGGCGTTGGCGAAGCAGTTGGGTGCTGAAGAGGTCTTTAATGCGAAGGAGGTCGGCGTTTTGGCGAAGCTGAAGGCATTGGGTGGTGGCGACGGGGTGGATGCAGCTTTTGAAGTAGTGGGTGCGGCACCGCCGGTGGAACTGGCCATCAAGAGTGTGCGCAAAGGGGGCACGGTGGTGTTGGTGGGGAATTTGCAACCGAACGTGGGGCTTCCGTTGCAGGAAGTGGTGACTCGGCAGTTGACGTTGAAGGGCTCGTGCGCTTGTGCCGGAGAGTATCCGGAAGCAATTGAGCGGATTCAGGATGGCAGCATCAACGTGGAGCCTTTGCTAAGTGTGGTGGCCCCGTTAAGCGAAGGGGCTGATTGGTTCCACAAGGCAAAACAACCCGGAAATGGATTGTTGAAGGTAATTTTGACACCGACCTGCGAGGTTGTGGCGGGGTAAAGCTTGCAGGATTGCACGACTGATGGTGCCTTGCTGTCGGATTGGGAACGCATCAACATTGTTTTTTCCCCAGAGTTCGGACCTGCTTGAGTGTTAGTCGATGGTCGGTTATTTTTGCTTCAAGGATGATTGACTAGTTTGTCCGGCAACATGCGAAGCGGATGCCTGAAGCGAAGCTTGCTGCTGGTGGCGCACCGGGGGCACATAGTTCAATGAGCCGTGCGGTCGACGATGATTGTAAAACCCACGCCAGTCTTCCGCCATCGCCTGCACCTCTTCCAGATCGAAGAACAGTTCGCGATCCAACAACTCGCTGCGCAGACTCGCGTGAAAACTCTCCACGTAACCGTTCTCCCACGGTGCTCCGGGCTCAATGTAGGCACTTTGAACCCCTGCTTGTTCCAACCACTCTTTCACCGCTTTGGAGATGAACTCGGGGCCATTGTCGCTGCGCAAATACCTGGGACAACGCCCGGTGGTCATCAGCACCTTTTCCAGTGCATCAATGACCCGTTGTGCAGGAAAGCTCCGGGACGCCTCCAACAGCAGGCACTCACGACTGCATTCGTCCACGATGGATAACACTCGCACACCGCGCCCATCCGCTGTCGCATCGTGGATGAAGTCGTAACTCCACACCTCGTCACGCTCTTCAGCCACCTGCCGCTTGCTTACGCCCCTCACCAGCCGTCGTCGCTTGCGGCCTCGCCGTGATGCATGCAATCCATGCACCCTTCTCAAACGCGCTGCTCGCTTGTGGTTGACCACTTCTCCGTGTTCAAGCTCCACCATCGCAGCCACCTTGCGTGCCCCCAACGTAGGATGCTGCCGACTCAGGCACACCAAGCAGCGCCTCGCTGTGTGCCCGCTGGGGCGACACCTGCACATCACGATAACACGTCGAACGTGCCACCCCAAGCGCAAGGCTCGCACGCCTCACCCCACACATGCCCAAGCTCACCACATGACCCACGGCCAATTTGCGTTGCATGGGGCCCGCCACTTTTTTGAGTTTACCTCCTTAAGGATTTGGATGTCCAGCGCCTAGTCAGCCACCAGCCGTTTGAGTCGACTATTTTCCTCCTCAAGGTCTTCGAGCCTTCTCGCCTCGCTCTGATCCATTCCGCCGTATTTGCGCTTCCAACGATAGAAGGTCTGCTCGCTGATGTTGAGTTCCCGGCAGATGTCCGCTAACCGGGCACCGCCCTCCACCTGTTTCAATGTCTTGATGATCTGTTCTACACTGTGTCTTTTTCTCATGGTCGTCTTGTGGTTAATTTAACCACTCGACTAGCACTTCACCATGTCCGATTTTCCGGGGATCAGAACTTTGTTTCCTCGAAGAGACTCTCACTTGCCGATTTCTTATGATGCGCTGTAGAATGCCATCGAGCTTTCTTGATCATTGAAGGCTCACCGTCTGAGATTCAGCGCTCACCACTGGAAATGCAC
>NZ_VAUV01000005.1:300000-385128 GCF_005780165.1 Phragmitibacter flavus
ATGACGGGGACACGATCACCATAGTGGATGAAGACAAAGTTCAGCTCAAGATCAGGCTGGCCTCCATAGATGCCCCGGAATCAGCGCAGCCTTTTAGCGCGGCTTCAAAGAAAGCGCTGTCTGACATGGTATTTGGAAAGCGGGTAAGGGTGGATGTGCAGGGCAATGACCGCTACCGCAGGGCGATAGGGGACGTTTATGTTGGTAAGAAATGGGTGAACCTCGCACTAGTTGAACAGGGCATGGCGTGGCAGTATCTTCAATACAGCAAAGACCCGGAACTGAGGGCAGCAGAGCAGCGTGCGCGGGAATTGAAACTTGGCTTGTGGCAGGATAAAAAGCCCACCCCGCCCTGGCTGTGGCGCAAAGCCAAGAGGACAAACGCGGGGAGGTAAGGCGGGCTTGCTCTGCCAAAGGTAGGCTGGGGCGTTACGGGGTGTTGCCGATAAAGAAATGGTTTAAGCGTCATTCGAAAGAAGCGTCTGGTTCAGAAATACTTGCATCCGTCAGGTTGCCTCTTTATTTAGTTCTCTATGCCATCTATCCAACAGATCAAACAAGCCATTGCCGTGGCTGAGAAAATTGAAGCCCTCGAAGCTCAACTTGCCGGTATTTGGGGGACAAAAAAAGCCCCTTCTGCCGTAGCCGTTGAAGCAGCAGCCGAAACGTCGGAAGTTCCCAAAAAAAGGGGGAAGGCTAAAAAGGCGGTAAAAGCAAAAAGAGTGATGTCGCCGGAAGCGAGAGAAAAGATTGCTGAGGCTCAACGCCGCCGGTGGGCTAAATCAGCAAAAACCAAGTAGCGACTTGATCCGTGTCATAAGGACGTTTTTTTTGCGCGGAAGCCGCCGCATCCTGCGCAGCTAGCGAAATGATTTATCCGCTGGTGATTCGCTCCCGAATCAAAAAAGTGAACCTTGGCGGACTGAAGAAAGATATTCCTGCCATTCAGGTAACGCGGCTGCTTCATCAAGAAGGGTCTTGGTGGCTGCAAGCGGTCCGCCGTATGCTTCGACTGTCCCAGGCGGAACAAAATGTGAGCGGTAGCCGGTGCCGGTGATTGGGAGCGGGGCATTTTCCGGTTCAAGTGACTGGACAACCAGATGCTCTACAATGCCGTATGAGGTGTCGAAGGTGATTCCGATGCGGATAGTGACGTGGCCTGAATTCCATGTGATCTCGTGCTGTTCGATTTTGGTCATGGTGAACTCCTTTGTGATTTGGGGGTTGAAATGCCGCGCTGTGAAGCGCGGCATGTGCTGCTATTCAGCAGCAGTGGGTTCGATCAAAGCAATCCATGCTTCGGCCTCGGTTAGGGTAGTGATGAGCTTGGAAATGTCAGACCTGTGGAAACTTCCTGACTGGCGCCATGCATCTCCTGATTTGAAGCTGCGGTTTACGGTGACGGTGTGGCGTGGTTTGCCCTTGCTGTCATTGAGCCAGATGGTGGCTTTTATACTGCCGTTCCTGATCTCGTGTGCTGGTTTCTGATTCATAAAGACTCCTTTCAATTGGTTTCTCCCCGCTGGGATTGGGAGCGTGAAAGGCAGCCGGTGAAGCAGGGTGTTGTCATGCCCAACACGGATTCTTGGAGCGGGCCGGGTATTGACTGCCCTGCGCGGCTGCTACGTTTCCCAAAATGCCGGTCGGGAGAACCGGAAGGTCTGTATCAGAATTCTTTCAGCAGACAGAACTGCGCTGATATTGATGCTTGATAGGCGTTTGCCAGCCTATTGCGCCCACACAATGCCGGGACGGCAGTGCTTCAAGGTTTGGCGTAGTTCGCCTTGTTGGTTTCCCACCATGCTTTCCATTTCGCGATACCGTCCGGGGTCGTTGCCCCTTTGCGCGAATCTCTGGTGAATGGCGCATCCGGCAGGTTCATCTTGGCAAGTGCGGTTGAGAAGTCACCGACTGGAACATCCAGGTTGGATTCATCCATGAGTTGAAATAATAAACTGACGGCAAAGCCGTTCTTTGCAGAGGTCAGGCTGTCGAGGGTGGCTGATCGGTAGTTGGTGAGAAGGCCGGATTTCGGGCGGCCTTCCTCTTTTTTGAAAAGGCGGGTGATGTAGTCTTCGGCAGTTGGGGCTTCTGTGATGTATTGGGCGGCTTTGGCAGCGATGGCCTTTTGTCCGTCCGTGGCTTTGAACTCGTAATGATACTGCTTGAAGAACATGATGAGCACGGCAACGGCATCATCACCGGGCAGTCCCTTCACGTCATCAAGGGCAGAAATGTCGCCGAGCATCAGCCGTTCGCCTGCGCGGTCAATCAGTTTCATGGTGGCCTTTTGCTGTTCAGTCTGAGCGGGTAAAGCTGCTGAAAAGCCGATCAGGGCGACGGCGGGAAGGAGAAATCGACGGATCATAGAGGCGGAATTGCTGCCGCATTCACCCAAAGCGTGGCGAAAGTCAAGGCATTGCAGAGGTTCGAGGGCAAGTGGCTTAGCGCCTGTGAACCCTGGTTTTAAAGTGCCTCCACAGATGGCACTTGCCCGGTGTGGTAGTGGGGGAGTGAAAGGCATCACTTGATTTTGTCCCAAAATCAGTTTACACCTGCCGGAATGGAGCGAAGCAACAAACTTGGCGGGAAGCGGGACGGTGCCGGAAGGCCTCGGAAATTCGCGCAATATGAGGAGCCTACCACCCGCATTCGGGTGCCAGTGAGCCTTACCGATGACATTTACCGTTTCATCAGCTCCGATATTCGCATACCGCTGTTTTCGTCGGTGGCTCCTGCGGGTTTTGTGTCTCCTGCGGATGACTTCATTGAAACGACATTCACCGTTAAGGAGCTGGTGGAGTATTTCATGCAGCGACCGGCAGCCACATTCCTGGTGCGCATTTCCGGCTGGTCGATGAAGAATGCAGGCATCAATGATGGCTCTATTGTCATTTGCGACCGTGGGCTTGACCCTGCGGATGGTGACGTGGTGCTTGCCTCGGTTGACGGTCAGGTGACGTGCAAACGCCTGCGGCTGGAAGGGGAGACAGTGGTCTTGTGTCCTGACAATGAAGAATTTGAGCCGGTGATCGTCGGGGCGCTGAGCGATCTTGTGGTGTGGGGTGTCGTCACCGGGAATTTCAACATGCACAGGAACGCCAATGGCTCCAAAGGCAAAGGCAAGAAGATGTCCCGAATCAAAATGGGCGCGACTGGTTCGGTAGCCCCTTCCAAAACCAAAAAGGCTTCCTGAACATGCCGCTGCAAGCGCAAAATTCGGGAGCCTGATATGTTTGCCCTGGTTGACTGCAATAATTTTTACGCCTCCTGCGAACGGGTTTTCAACCCTTCGCTTGAAGGCAAGCCCATCGTAGTTCTGTCGAATAATGATGGCTGTGTTATCGCCAGGTCTAATGAGGCAAAAGCCCTCGGCATCAAAATGGGCGAGCCTTATTTCAAGGGGCGAGAGCTGATGGAGAAAAACCGCGTGGTGGTGTTTTCCTCAAATTACGAACTCTATGGCGACATGTCGGCGCGGGTGATGCAGACCTTGCTGCTGCACACGCCGGTCATTGAGAATTACTCAATTGATGAGGCGTTCCTCGATATGGATGGGTTCGGGAAGCCGCTTGAACATGCGGCAAACCTGCGCCGCATTGTGAAACAGTGGACGGGGATTCCGGTTAGTGTCGGCATCGGGCCGACAAAGACCCTGAGCAAAGTTGCGAACAGGATCGCCAAAAAAGCTCTGGTGAATGTGGGTGTTTGCGGGCTGCTCACCGCTGAGGAAATCACGGCTGCGCTTGTGAGTTTCCCTGTAGAAGATGTGTGGGGGATTGGGCGGCAGTCGGCTGGCTTCCTTGCAAAGCACGGGATCGGCACGGCAGAGCAATTCCGGGCAATGCCTGACAACTGGATTCGGAAGAACATGCATGTGGTGGGGCTTCGCATTGCCTGGGAGCTGCGCGGCATCAAATGCCATGAGCTTGAGTTCACGCCTCCGGCCAAGAAGAGTATTTGTGTCTCGCGTTCCTTTTCAGAGAGGCTGACTGCTATGGAATCCGTTAGCGAAGCACTGCTTACGCATACGGCGAGGGCAGGGGAGAAGCTGCGGCATAACCGGCTGCTGGCAACGCGTATGATGGTCTTCCTGCACACAAGTCCGCATGCCCCCAATGAGCCTTTTTATTACGGCAAGTTGCCGATAAAACTCCCGTTCCCGACGAATGACACTTTGGATTTGAGTCATTTTGCCGTGGCTGCTTTGAAACAGGTTTTCAAGGCAGGGCACCGCTACATGAAATGCGGGCTGGAGCTTTCGGAGATGGTTGCAGAAGGAACGGAAAATCTTGAGCTGTTCGCTCCGGTCAAGAAGGAGCGGAACCATGCCTTGATGAAGGCCATGGATGAGCTGAACCAGAAAATGGGTCGGAACACGGTAGTTTTTGCTGGGTCTGGAGTGAAGCGCGAATGGTTCACCAAGCGCGACCTCCGTTCCCCGCGCTATACCACTGACATGAATGAACTGGTGATCGCATACGCGAACTGAACGAGCCGATTTCAGTAGACTCTTACTCAATCAATTCATTAAACAGTTTGTTGGAGCATAATCGTGTTCTCGATAACGGTTTCGATTTCGCTGTAAATATCAACACTTTCCTTTGCGCACTCAATCGACACGATCAATGAGTAGTTCATTATCGCCTCCGCTCGGTCATGGCTGGATCGCGTGCGCCACCATCCTGTAACGGGATAGACCGCAATGTGTTTCATGCTGATTAAATCAGCGGCAGAGCCCTCCCACATATCTGAGTGAATCGAGCCCTTGAAGCATTCCTGGCCGAGTAGCCAACCGTCGGTTGAGCCTCTGACGTGTTGTCTGTCATCTGTAATAAATTCGTCTGATGCGATTTTGTTTACATCGGCGTTCAAATCTTCGGCTGCCTGGCCAGGAGCCGACACTTTAAACCTGAGAGCACAACTTGCGTAGCGGAACTGTGATGTGTAACCACGATTGCCTGGGTTGGGTTCGATGAAGTAGGACAGCGTGACGCGCATTCTTACTTTTTCAGTCGGATTGGTAGTCAGGGTATTTGCTGGCCAAGGCAGACTGTGGAGATGCATTTTGTTGAAGAGAGTCTTTTCACCTTCAATCTTAAAGGGCTGAATTTGACATTCAGAAATCAGGGTTGCGCTATTTTTAGAGCATTCAATGGCGCGACGAAGATTTGGCACGCCATAGCCAACCGTTCGCAAGAGAAAGGTAGCCCTATCGGATTTCAGCCGACTTTTTTCTCGTGGGATTGTTGTTTCCATCGCATCTGTCCAATGAGCGGAATGAATCATCAATCCCCGGATGGTCTCAGGTGAGTAATCGGGATATTCCGCCATCAGGATGGCCGCCATTCTGGCAGCCAAAGCTGTGGCTGGACTCGTTCCGGATGTGGTGCCGAACACGCCCTCATTGTATTGAGCGTGGGTGGATAGTAACATCAGTTCGTCGAGATTCAGGGTAGAATGGTTAGCCGCTTGATAGCCTGCGTTTCCGCCTTCAAAAACGATGTCAGGTTTATTTGGCCAATGGTTAGCCCATTCAATGGACGTGCTGCTGACTGGTGAGAGCGCACCACGAATTGCAAGAGGAGTATACGAAGAAGCGAGTCGAATCGTCTGTAACTCAGTATACGCGCCAACACAAAGTGCATTCCATGACTGTCCTGGATTGCGAACTGTGTGTTGGTAATTAGACGCCGGATAGTCTTTCCATAAATCTTGTGGAATGTTTCCTGCGCTTAAACACAAAAGTCGACGCAACTCCCCTTCATTGTCAACTCCCGCTGCTAAATTATCCATTTGCGAGGACCATGATGTGGGAATCGCTTGATTGGGTTCTGACATCGTGGTGGTGATGCACCAGATTCTTCTCCGATCGCGTCTGCGTGCCTCAGATAGAGAAACACCCTGCGCTGTATAGTAGCCAGCGAGTTTTTCATCAGTATTTTTTTGAAGAGGCGGCGGCACTATTTTTACGCCCTCCACATTTACAGGCATTTCAACGCGTTGGGTTCCTGAAAGTATTCCAGCTAAGTCGCCATACAGACACAATCCGGCCATAAGAGTTCCGTGATTGTCATCATCGCCTGAGCTCCAGCTTAGTTCAATGGTCATGTTATCCTCTTCTCCGATGAGCTTTTCGAGCATCGGATGGCCACGATTGATTCCAGTGTCCAGAACACTGATCCATGGTGCATTAGGATCTGAATCTGAGATTCGCACCAGCAGATCATCTCCATATTCAATTTGCTCGGATGGAAGCATGCCGGAAAATACGTCAGCGTAGTCACGACCTCGTCGAATCTCAGAAATGCAGTTGAGCACTGCAACATCCCTTGCAAAATCACTTCCACGACCGAACGCTGCAAGAATCGTATGTTCAGGTAATTTGATCCTACCTTTCCCAACGCGAATACCTTGTTGCTCAGCGAGGATTACAAATTGTTTTAGAATGACCTCGCGTTCGTTTTCGGAAGCACCGCGTCGCAACCATATTTCTAACCATAGCTCGTCGTTTGCAGGAAAGGGTTCCGTTTCTGTCCATAGTTCCTTGGCTGCGGCTAAGTGGACACGTTCAATAGCTTCAACGAGCGGTCGATATAGGGGTTTGCCTCTGTGTTTCTGAGTCAGATAACTATTTACTATTTCATCGAGGACCGAGAGTTTTCCGTCGGGCACAAACCAGGTCTGATTGTTCAGCAGCGTATGGCCAGATTGAACTGTTCGCTCATTCAGCAATTCCCACCCATTTTCAATAAGCCGATCTACCGGAATAAAAGTATTTGGCGCACTCTCAAGTTCTACAGATATTCCCCGAGCCTTGATAGATTCATTTCCTTCCCAGCTTTGTGCAAGCACCTGATAGCTAGCGTCTATGGATTGGATCTGTCGATCAAGTGCCCTCCCATGCCCCGCGAAATTGTGACGAGTGGGTGTAGTAGGGGAATTACCTCTTTTCTTGGACTTGTAATCCTTTTGAGAATAAAATCGTTCAACGCGTAGGTGGCGCTTTCTTTGTTCTTCTTGCGCCATGACTTTCTATGGGTTTGCGTTTGGTTCGTTTGACACGCTCATCAATAGCCTTCAGCAGAAGTGCCGTTGTAAGCTTCGGTTTTTGTTCAATTAGTCTTTCTTTGACGGCATCATCAGCAGCTCTAACGGCCTCAGCGAGATTCAAGGTTGCAGAAGCATCGAGGATTTTTTTCCAATTTATAGCAGAACGCATTTCATTAGCAAGTCGTTGCTCAAAAACTGCCTTCAGCTCATCCTGAGATGGGAGTGTGTATTCAATAATGTCATCAAAACGTCGGAAGAGCGCGTCGTCCAGCGACTCAGGATGGTTTGATGCAGCGATAATCAGACTATGCCCGCGCATACCCTCTAGGAAAACAAGGAAACTGTTGAGAACACGACGCATTTCTGCCACATCAGACTGGGCACCACGCGAAAGACCCAATGAATCGAATTCGTCAAAAAGAAATACCGCACGATGTGATTCGATTGCGTCGAAGACAATGCGAAGTTTAGAGGCCGTTTCGCCCAAGAATTTGGTGAAAAGCGCATCAAGCCGAAGCACAAAGAGCGGAAGTCCTAGCTCGTGAGCGAGAGCATGGGCTGTCATTGTTTTTCCGCATCCGGGAGGTCCGAGAAGTAACAAACGCTGGCGTGGCCTTAATCCGTGTTCGCGAAGTTTGTTAAATTGTTGCTGTTCCTTCACGACTCGCTTGAGACGGCGACTGAGGTCGGGTGAGAGCACCAATTGCTGCAAAGCAACCGTCGGCTGGATCAATTCGAGAAGTCCGGCCAGCTCCCCTTGCGGCCGTGCAAAATTTATAGAATTTGTTTTTGTCTGTGAAGGGAATTGCGCAATTCGTGGAGCTTTTGAGATGAGCTCTTGAATCTGTTTGGCAAGATCATCATGCCCTTTCCTAGCCTCATTCGCCGCAACCTGTAGGGCGGCTGTGCGAAAGCGTTCATCATCTCCAGCCACATGACTTTTGAGCAATTCGAGAATTTGACGCGCTGTGGCCATGAAGTTGGAATGAAAATTTTAACGGTTGACGCTAGACGAATATCACAATTCGATGCGGGAAACAAGACCTGCAGGCGTCTTGTGCTACAATACGTCGTGAATCTGAAAAGACCGTAGTAAAAGCATCTCAATGCGAAGGCAGAAAATGGTGCACTCTCGAAATTTCAGACTGTGAGCAGTGCGCGCGGCCTGCATTTTGGGAACGGAACCAGCGCGGAGGAGATGCCGGGCGGGCCCTGGAGGCGGAGAGGCGGGCGACGTGGCTGCTGGCATTGGAAGCGGGACGGGTCTGTTCTGATGGGGGAGGGAAGCAAACTGGCCGTTGTCGATGATGTAGGGCTTGCCCGGAAGAGTCGAAAATGGCGGGAGTTGCTTGAGGGGGGCGGGCAACCGGGGCGTTACGGGGTGCCCCCGTTAGAATGGGTAGCCGCTCACATCGTAGCGGCGAGGGAAAGTCTTTTCCCCATACGGTTCAGGCGCTTCAAAATGGCTCAGTAATGGACATAATTGGATATTTAATGGATATTCAAACCGTCCGCCCAAGACATTCCTGGGCGGAGGATCGTGTCTTCAGTATTCGCTTGGCAGCATAAGGACGTTGTCTGTGAAAAAGAATGTGATTTCATCCAGTGGGAAATCCGTGAACGGAATCAACTTGGTGAACACGAGGTTCATGTTGCCGTCTTCGCAGTCAAGACTTGCCGAATTGGTAGAAGTGAGTTTTAGCCGCCAGAGCTGGAATTGTTCTGCCGCGATAACAGGGATTCCCTGTGCAAAAGCGATCTCATCAAGCAGCCAGTAGGCTTCTCCGCAGTCGGCGACATGTTTGACCCCGTCGGTGTAGAGCACCTTGCGTGCGAAGGGATGGCGATACCATTGTTCGGTGCCGGTGAACTGGCGAAGATCGGTCTCGGTTAGGGTTTTCTGTGACATAAAGCTCCTTGTTTCTGGTTTCTCCCCGATGGGATTGGGAGCGTGAAAAGCAGACGTTTGAGCTGGCTGTTGTCATGCCCAACACGGGAGCGCAGCGAATGGAGCGGGCGGGGTATTGACTGGACAGCGCGGATGCTACGTTCCAAAAATGCCAAGAGGGGAACCGGGGAGGAGACGGGCATAGAACCCTGCTTTACGGAGACAGCCGGTTCACTGTAAAGGACGGTAATGCCGACAGTTCGCTTGTCAGAGTTGCGGGGAATACAACCGCTATTCACCGCACAGTTGCGGAGATTAGCCAGACGGACGGTGCTACAGCTTGAATGTGATGGGCAGGTGATAGCGGGTGCTTTTCAGGCTCCCGACCTGAATCAGAGCATCTTTTTCCACAAGGTCTTGCAGGTCGCGGGTGGCGGTTGCACGGGATGTGCCGGTGAGGCTGATGTATTTCTCGGCGTTGAGTCCGCCCTTGAACCCGTCCGGTCCTTCCTGCATCATGCGCAAGATGGCTTTTTGCTGCCGGTCGTTGAGCTGGCCGCGAAGCCGGTCGAAATATTTTGTCTTGGCGATGATGAACTCAACCATTCTTTGCGCCTGAGCCTGGGCGTCGAGGACAGCTTGTGCAAAATAAACGAGCCAGTCTGTGATCTCATTGTGCTTGTTGCTGCCCTCCAGCATCGCATAGTAAACTTTACGGGCGCGGTTGATGGTCTGGGAGAGGGCAACCAGGGTAGAATGCCCCAGCCCTTCTGAAATAGCCTTTTCAGCCACGGCTCGGCCAATGCGTCCGTTGCCGTCTTCAAAGGGGTGGATGCAGACGAAATACAGATGCGCTATACCGGCGCGGGTCAGGATCGGCAGGGGGGATTTTCCGCCCGGTCCTGTCCGGTCAAACCATTCGATGAACCGCTTCATTTCGGCTGGAATGGATTTTGATGGAGGGGCTTCAAAATGAATTTTGGGTTCATGAAGCGGTCCTGATACGACCTGCATGGCGCTATCGTGGGTGCGGTAGCCGCCTACATCCTTGATGTCACGCCTGCCGTTCATGAGCATTTCATGCCAGTGGAACAAAAGCTCGTTCGACAGGGGAGTGTCAAACTGGCGGTAGAGTTCCACCATCATCTGAGCGATGCCTTGCTCGGCTGCCGGAATCTTGCGGTTGTCCGTGGTGAGACCGAAATTGCGGCGGATGGAGGATTGCAGGCTGTCCCGGTTGAGTATTTCGCCTTCGATCTCGGAAGTGTTCAGGGCTTCATCACTGATCAGTTCAACGATGAGCTGGTGGCGGTCATCGTCAGTGACATGCTTGATGGCTCCTATGAAAATGCCGGAATTGCGGAGGAATTCAGCCTCTAGGCCAGACAGTTTAGCAGTGTCATAGCGGAATTGTGGCCAGTCTTCTTGCTGCCAGTTCCAGATTGGTATATCGACCATGATGCAAAGCCCCGCTGTTTATACCTCACAATTTTGCACTATTTTGAGGAATAAATCTAGTTTTATTACACATGCTCATAAAAATCATGTTTTTACGCGTTTTCAATACAGATCGACTTGCAAACTCACCAGTTGACGCATTAACAACGCATACTGTCGTATGGATTGCGATTCCAGGCAATGTTTCTGAATGGTTGCAAAAATGGACGACGCTAAAGACTTGTTAAATAAAATGAATTGCGGTATCGCACGCAAGCTGCATGGCTTGTGATTTGCCTTGTCAGACCATAGCGCAATTTTACACCACTCACAGCCATGAAAACACTCGTTTATTTGGACCACTTAATTCAGCGTGATGGTCTTTTGTATGAACGATCTGGAAATCAAGCTGGTGACATTGGTGACTACCGTAAGACTTTGTTAATCCGTGACCTTGAGAACTCAGGACAGCGTGCCTTGTTACGTAAACCTGACTTTCAGCGAGCAACATATGCTTGGAGTCCGAAAGATTGCGTCGACCTTCTGGAAGCTGTTTTGACTGAACAAGTGGTTCCAAGTGTAATTCTCTGGCTTGACTCTTATGGTAGCCAATACGTGCTTGATGGAGGACATAGGATCTCAGTCCTCCTCGCTTGGATAAAAAACGACTGGGGTGATGGGCCAGAGGTTCGTGCATTAGGAGACGAACATTTAGAAGAAGCTGCAAAAGAGGCAGCTGACCAAGTAAGAGATCTATTGAAAGAACGGAGAATCGGCACTTTTGAGGAGCACAAACAGGCAATTAATGTTTATGAATCAATGACTGACAGTGGCCGAGACCCTAAGGTTCTTATGGCTGATAGCATGTTGATGATGGCCAACAATTATCGTCGTTGGCAATCCGTTGAAGCTGGTTTTCCGATTTTGTGGGTGCGTGGTGATTATCAAAAAGCAGAGGAGTCTTTCCTGGCTATCAATAAAAGTGGGCAACGTTTGTCTGAATGGGAGACTGCTCTAGTAGAAAACCGAACAGGTGCATTTGCGCGAGTTGTGATGTCAATCGCATTTCCTAATAGAGCGCGTCACTGTTGGCCCAGCCAGGACCTTTCAAGCACTGAAAAAGCACATCTGCAGGTAACTACAAGTAAAATCACTGAAATAAGAAAGAGACTTTTTGAATACCCTTACCTGCAGCCGATACGGGATTATAAGCAACCTCTTTTAGGGCATCCTGCGGCTCAGCCGGATAGCGGGCCTACATATGTAGCAGAAATTCTTACGGTCGTAGAAGGCCGCAGAGGATTGCCGTCCGATACACGAGATCTATTGCAGCGCGATAAAAGTAGTCAAGGTTGTGATGTCATCAAAAATGCGGAAAGATTGACCTCCGAGACTTTAGAAGGCTTGGACAATATATATGGTCCGTCGCCTCGATCGCTGAGCATCATGCCGCTCGTCTACTGTTACAACGGTGAAGGCCAATGCGTGCGTGCACTACTGTATGGGTTTCTGCACTGGATAATTAGTGGAACAGAAACTCAAATTACCAATAGAAAATTTGCGTTCACGTATTACAGAAGATCGTTTGAAGCTGTCCTTCTGACCGAAAAGCGAAATATTGTAGCACGTTTTTCGCGACGCATCGGTTCAGGCGGTGAGGTTACTTTGCAATTGGGTAGATATTTTAACGGCCTTTTGCAACTCTTAATTGCCCATGGCGGCGAATGCGTTGGCACCGATTTTTCTGCCAGCCATGCAATACTTTTAGAAAGTAGTTCACTGAAGAAGCAGTCACCTTCTTCAGTGAATTCGGATGCTGAGCCTGTAAAAATTTCCCAGAGCCGGTTCTATTCAGGAACGGTTAAGAAACGACTCCAGGTAGAGACTATTGTAAAAGGATTGTCGATGTGCGAGATCTGTGGCGGATATTTTTACCCCGGAAGTAACACGCAGATCGATCACAATAAGCGTTACCGTGATGGCGGACAAACCAGTGTTGAAAACGGTCGTTTTGTTCATCCGTTTTGCAATAACAACCGTGATCGTATCGAGAGACTTCAATCAGGCGAAGAGAAAGTAGAGTTGCCTGATTACGGACAAGTTCGAACAGAGAATTCACAGCCCCAGCTCAACTTTTTTGAGAATCTATTCTTTGATGCACCCGCACCCTGGATGGAATTGCAAGAAAGCGATGCTCCATCTGAAGTGCCTGAAGAGTAAGCTATTTTATTTCATGCGTAAAACTATCCAGACCGAGACGTTTCGCTGCTTCAATTATAGCAGTTTTACTCAAGTCAATTCCAATTAGTCTGGCTTTAGGTTTAAGCGTTCTCGCAGTTTCTAATGCGGTTCCACTACCACAAAAAGGATCGAGTATTGTCCCTTTTGGTGGCAACGTCGCCTTGATTGGAAGCATAACAAGCGAAGCCGGAAATACGGCTGCATGCTTTTTGAAGTTTGGAGGGTTCGGCATCGACCAGACAGATGAGGGTGGTTTCACCTCGCCTTTCCTAGTCTTACATGGCACAGCCACAGCCTTAAAATTGTAGTAATAATGCCTAGAGTGAACAAAATGGAAAAAATATTCATGAGCACATGCGGAGCGATCACGCACGGGGTCAGGGGTCGGCGCTGTTTTGTGCCAAACGTTGTCGTTTCTTAGTATCCAACCTTGATCTTGCATGCTCACTGCAAAGCGATGAGGCAAGAGGAGCAATTGCTTTTGCTTACACCAATCACGGGGCCCCCGTTTGTCTTGTGGACGAAGAAAACGCCGATGCTTATTTTTTGCATCACTGCTATGAGCAGCTCCGCGTCCGCTCCAATAAGTATCTCCCAGATTTACCCACAAGCTGCCTGTTGCTTTTAGAACTCGTTCAGCCGCACCAAAAATATTAACTAACCGTTCGATATAATCTAGTGGGTCTGACTCCAGGCCTATCTGCCCTGACATTCCGTAGTCGCGCTGACCGTAATATGGTGGCGAGGTAATTATGCAATCTACACTATCTTCGGGTAACGACTCGATAGCCGACAGTGCATCGCCGTAGATGAGTCTCAACGACTCGCCAGCACAAACAGGGCCAGATGGGGTGGTCGGTGCGACTTTTTTTGGTGATTTCGTTACTCTTGGCATTCTTTGCAGCAAACATACCTTCAACGCCCCTCTTTGCATCCTGAATTGAACACGCTTCATATTAAATCGCTGCACGTTCAAAATGAACGCAGTATGCTTTATTTTCCATAAAAGAAAAATACTTTGCCGTTTTCCCACCTCCACTGCTTTATAGTATTGATAATGTATTTTATCACTACTATAAAAGATTGAACCTGAGGGGATTGCATGGACACGGATTTTAAGGTTTTGACGGTCGATCCGCAAAACCGCATTTTGACGGCAGGAGAATTTCAATCGCTGGCCGATGTGCCACCAGAAGTGGAGTGGTTCGCAAATATTGAAAATTCGAATACGCGGCGGGCATACAAAAATGACGTTCAGGAGTTCATGAAGTTTGCCGGAATTCACCAGGCCGAAGAATTTCGCCTGGTGAAGCGGTCACACCTGATTGCATGGCGCAAGCAACTGGAATCAAGGTCTTTGGAGGCTTCAACCGTGCGCCGGAAACTGTCCGCTGTGGCTTCTTTGTTCGATCATTTGTGCGAGTGCAATGCCGTCCCGTTCAACCCTGCAAACGGTGTAAAACGCCCCAATAATGGAGCAAATGAAGGCAAATCTCCGGCGCTCGGGGATGCGCAAGCAAAAGCGCTTCTTGAGGCTCCTCCGACGGACACTCTCAAGGGGTTTCGTGACCGCGCAATCTTGTCGATTCTCCTTTTTCATGGGTTACGGCGTGCTGAACTGTGCTCGCTCAGGGTCGGAGACATCGAATCGAGGAGGGGAGTGATGCATTTCCGTGTTCAAGGCAAGGGCGGCAAAATCAGATTTTTGCCGGTGCATCCGCACAGCTCACAACGAATCAGCGAATATCTTGAAAGGGCAGAACATGGGGATGATCTCGGCAAGCCGCTCTTCCGTCCGGTCAAAAATTCTGCCGGAAATTTGAGCAGCGCCCTCACAGGGCATGGAGTTTATAAAGATGTGGTGCAAAAATATGCGCGTGTTCTCGGTCTTGATCCGAGATCGGTCTGCGTGCACGGCTTGAGAGCAACAGCCGCCACAAATGCGCTAGATCATGAGGCGGATATTGCCAAGGTGCAGGAGTGGCTGGGTCATGCCAGCATTGCGACCACACGTCTTTATGACCGTAGAAAAACTAAGCCGGAAGACTCGCCAACTTTCAAAGTCAGCTACTGACCTTCGTTTAAGGGCACGTATAGGAAGCAGAACCACAGGCTGGATTTGAGGTTCCTGTGCAATAGCCGCTTAGCATGCTCGCACACAATCCCCATCGAGTTGCCATTCCACACTCTATTTCTGCCGCTTCTGATTCTGATAGAGTTCGATTATAAATAGCAACCTCCCCAACAAAGCCGGTAAAAGTTTCACCCAGCATGATTCCTGACATTCTATAATCGGCGTCTGGCACATGTGACATCGCTACGCTATCAATCAATTTTTTGCCGTTTACAACGGACATTCTTTTCTTCGTGCTTTCATTAAATGAAAATGACATAATATGGTTTGTATCAGTTGGAACAGTTTGATGCCCGAAGGAGCATAACTCAGGTGCGGAGCATGTTGAGTAACAAGTTCCTGTCCCTACATCGGTGCGTAAAACTCTATTATGATTTCCTAACCCTAATTTTTGGTATGAACCAACAACCGTTGAGGTTCCGAGATCGAAATTCGCCACCGCTATTACGGTAAAGTCAGTATTCGTAGTCTTACCTTGGGCTATAAATGAGGATACGGCATCAACTGTTTCAATAGCGTTATAACTGTTGATGACCGATGTCCTTAGAACAGGGCTGCCCATTGCGGTTGCATGGTTTCCAGATGCTTTGTCGCACCATAAGTTTATTTTATCACCACCTGATGAGACTTGGGGATAATTTGCCGATATATCACCTCTTAAAGATGACCCTGCCTGTGCGTCAAACCAGTGCGTGCATCCAGACACTCCGGATGGACAAATATTGGAGGCGGCGCACGCAGTGCATTCCGCTACTTGACCTGCTGGACACACTGATTCCCCCGAGGAGCATGAAACTGCGCTGCCATCAGAGCAGGCCGGATTTAGTCCGGCTAAACATACTGGAACGCTGGTTGAGCAGTCTGGCTCATCAGGCGCCGCAATGGAGACATCCCAGCGCTTGGCCATGTCTCTAGTAATTTTTTGAATTTCCGCATCTGTAAGCGGTTTGCCATACATTGAGAATTCTGAAATATCACCTTTAAAAGGAACACCTAGAGGCTGTCCGAAAACTAAGTGGAAGGTTTTGGGTGGCTAAGTTCAAGTGAGATGACGCATGACGATCATCAGGCATCCCAGCAGGGTGAAGCCTGTAAACACTGAAAGTTGTTTATCGTAACGCACCAGCAAGCGGCGGTGATTGCCCAGCCAGGCGATGGTTCTCTCGACTTTCCACCGACGTTTGTAACGCCGCAGTGGACGACCATCCTGGGTGACGTTTTCGGGCAAGCGATTGGACCGGTGTGGTGAGATCATTTCAATGCCCAGTTCAGCCAGGGTGGCATCCAGAGCATCATCATCATAGGCCTTGTCTCCAATGAGACGCTCAGGCTGTGTTTCAGGCGCAAAGAGTTCCAACGTTCCCTGAACCATTTTGTTCTCGCCTTGACCCGCCGTGCCTATGGATACCCCCAGCGGAAGACCCTCAGCATCAACAATGAGCTGCATCTTGGTCCCCTTGCCCTTGCGCGTCAGTCCCACACCTTGTCCGCCTGCCTTGGCAGGGGCGAAGGTGGCATCTATAAAGCACTCTTCCAGATCGATGCGACCCCGCTGCACCAGCATACCCACTACCCTCGCCAGCAACTGTCTGAAGGCCTGCCTGCCCACCCAGTGCTGCAGGTAGTCATGCACCGTGGACTTGGGTGGAAAAGTCCTCGGGAGATGCTTCCACTGAATACCGGTATGCAACACGAAGAGCACGGCCTCAAAACACTCGCGCTCATCGGCTCGGGGCCGTCCATACTGGCTTTTACGCGGAACTTTCAACACAGGCTCCAACGCCTCCCATGCTTGATCAGTGATGAACATCGCCATGCAGCCACATCTATAAAATATTCTGTACTCTTCTCAACTTACTTTTCGGACAGCCTCTAGATAAGCACTGGCTGATGGGTGATAGTAAACCTCCCTAGCTTCAATCTCACTAACCATTTCACCATTTACATAAAGGGTAGCTATTTCGGCTATGGGATCGTGTTTCAATGCAAGTATATACTCGGTTCCTACAAACGCGGAATTTTGTCCAAAATATCCAGTTGTTCCGCTGTGAAAGCTATATTGCCACATCCTATACACATTGTGGTATGGGGTAAGCATATTTGCGCTATTCCACATTGAAATGATTTCTTGGTTTGAGTAGTCATAAGCGAATTTAGCGACAAAGAAAGTTGTGAATCCGTTGTCTATATCGGTCTTCGGGAGAATAAACCCACCCTTATTGGCATTTATTACGTCGGCCGTATGAACCGAATCAAATCCAGTGCTAAATCCATTAGCTTTGAATGATGGACTGCCATAGGAAATGGCGTTGTTGTTGTGGCCCGACTTATCACACCAGAATTCAATAGTATCTCCATCGCTTACAGGCATGCCGGAATAACTTTTAAGGAGAGAAGCATCATTAGCGCTATACCAGATTTGGCAATCATCCACATCACCAGGGCAGGCGGGAGTAGTCACCTCACCCACGCAATAATTAGTGCAATGATCTAACTTCATACCGTATTTTTCTGACATGTAGCATTCTAGTTGCTTGATTTGATTATCTGGCAAATTGGTTGGGTAGTAGACAAGCTCTGCAACCTCACCATTGAACCCTGCACTGTTGCCTCCTATTACAAAACTAAATGGAGAGGTGGACATTGCTGAGGTGCCATGTATTCCTTCTATATGCTGCTGTCCGTTTATTCTTATTCCAGATTTGGTTCCAACTCCGCCTGAATGTCCGGTGACGAGAACTTTTCTTCCGGGCAGACCACTTCTGTAGTTTGTCCCACAAGTCTCCGGGCAACCCCTAAACTGTGCAGATATCTGTTGGCGTCCAGCACCGTTTCTGGTATATCCGAAGTTAATATGGTTTCCATCAGTTCTGAATATGTTAGAGGTAACATTTGTGGACGGTAAGATGACGGCCATGAGTGTAAATTTATTACCCCAGGAAGCGGCGGCTGTAGATAAAGATTTCGTTCCATTGAAAAATACTGTTGGCCGTGAAACCAGATTTCCCTCATCATCAAGGAACTCAAAAGAACCCGTTTGTCGAACGGGTGCATTGCCTGCGACGGCATCGCGACCTTGCCCGCTTTTATCATACCAGGTGGTGACATTTGTTATTTCTGACTCGGTAGAATCCTCGGTGTAGTCGACTCCATCAGCATTGATGTCGGTCGCATCCAGCCAAAGAACACAGCCCGGAATTTCTAGTGGGCATGGCACTTTAGCAACAACATCATTTAGCACCATATCATCAAACGAACGTGTTGAACCGAGAACTGTGGCACCGGTGACACTCCATTTGTCGTCAATGAAGGTAATGTCATCATCACAGTTTTCAACATCATCCGTCCCTCCTGTGCAATACTTCTCCTGAATACCTACCCTGTTATATGCACCAATGCGGTTTGGCCCATGACTACCAATCACGTAATCTGGAGCCGGGTTAATCGCAGTCCCGTCAATTGTCTGCAATATAATAGGGTCTTTGGCAGACCCCGTGTGAACCCTTCCAAAGTTGATGGCGTAGATAATCCTGCTTCCCCATTCATCATACATGTAAGAATCTGATAGATCCAAAGCGCGGGTTGGAATCGTTCCAATAAGAGCGAGATTTGAATCGCTGGAAGGGCAAGAAAGCCCTGCTGGGCATGTGACCGTCGCGTTTGGGCAGTTCTCAGCTTCTGCTCCATACCAATCACTGGCGGCAGGTGCTATGCGCGATGCAGGGCATGGATATTTGCCTCCACTTGTAATCTTGTATGCTTTAAGCGCATCATCTATCACTCGCAGCTTTGCTTTGGTGCTGTCTACTTTGTCCAGGGTTCGCCCTGCCTTGGTGGGGTTGTAGGCGGAGAACAGAAGACCTGCGATGACAAGCATCACCGAGATGACGATGAGGGCAAAGCCATGACGCGAGGATGGGGTGGTTTTGCTTCGATCTGCTGACAACCGGTTGCTCCGTCATTTGTGTTGGATTTCAATTTAGTGATTTTGGCGGAATAATGAATGACTTTCGCAATCCCTTGAACAATCTAGCGATTTTTGCCGTTCGATGTCGTATTCCCGCAACGCAAGGAGGGGTATACCTCCAAAGTTTAAGATTTTCTGCCATTGAGGCGGGGTTGTTTTCAGGTATTTTCAGCGCATGACATCTGAATCAGCATCCAAACGAGTGGCATATTCACCGGGGGAGTTTGCTGAGTTGTTTGGGAAGTCGCAGACTTGGGGTTATCGCCAGATTTACGGTGGGAAAGTGACTGCCATCACCGAGCATGGGCGTATTTTGATTCCAGCAAAAGAGGTCGAGCGAGTCCTTGAAAGTGCCGGAATATACAACGGGAAGGAGAAACCGAAGCTGTCGAAACAAGGGGTGAAGAAGCTGACGCCGGAACAATTGGGAAAATGGGAGCAATTCGTCAAATCACGACGCCAGAAGACAACGAGTGTTGTTAAGGACAAGGGGAAGCAGCGGGACGTGAAGACTTCCAAGACTGGAACCCGCAAGTCCATATTGAACCGGGTTGCCAAGTCCTGGAGGGGAAAATCAAAAAGCGTTTAGGCGGCAACAGCGGGGGAGAAGGAGACTTTTTGCGCCTGCGCCCTTGAATGCTCCCGACGAAGGTGCCCATAGGTTTTCATGGCAAGTGCGCCTCCGTCTTTATGTCCCAGCCAACGTGAAACCGTCGGGATGTCTACGCCACTTTCAATACATACCGTGGCAAAGAAGTGCCGCAGATCGTGGTGGGTGATTCGAGCCATGCCAATTTTCTTGGCTGCACGATCCATGGCTTTCTGACACTCGCGCACGCGGAAAACAGGGGTGGATTTTGGCTCGCTATCCCTTGTTGCGAGCATGCGATCTAGGAGGGTGCGGGCGTTTGGGATCATTGGAATTCGGCGGATTTCTCCATTTTTCGTCGCGTCTTCCGGGTCGCCTTTGATCAAAATCTCGTCGGTAGTGAAATTGAGATCAGCCCTTTCAATTCTGCCCGCTTCTGAAAGGCGGCAACCGGTGAATGCCAGCCCTTCTGCGAAGTCAGCACAGTTGACGGAATCGCGCCCCCCTGCTCTCCTCATTACGCTGATGAACTCGGAAAACTGAGCAAGGCTTGGAAGTTCCAAAATTTTAGGTTTGACCGGTTTACGTTCAAGGCCTGTTGCCACATTCGAGAAGACAACACCGTTTTCGATTGCCACGTCGATGACATGCCGAAGCAGCGCCAGGGTGTTGTTGTATCGTGTGGGACTGCAATCCCTTGCAAAACGTGCAGCCCAATCCCGGCAAGCTTTGGTAGTGATTTTGCGCACCTCCATACTCGCCAGTTCCGGCCAGCTCTTGAGTAGTGCCGCAAGAATCTCCTTCCAGTAATCACGGGTGCGAGGTTTGATGGTGACTTTTTCGTCGAGGTGTTGAGTGTGCAGTTCTGCTGCCTGACCGAAAGTCATTTTCGCACTTGAGGAACTCTGGTCGCGGCTCTTCCGCTGACGGTGTTCCTTTTGGGCTTCAGCGAGCCTCGACTCGGCTACTGAGAAATGCTTTGTTTTGAGTGATTTCCAAACCTCTTTGCCATTCAGGAATAATCTGACATAGTATCCGCCGGATTTATGTCTCAACAGGTTTTGCAACCTCGTCTTCTCCCACGTTTTCACGGTGGCTTCAGTCTTCATGACTCAACCGTAGAACAAAACCGTGAAAAAGCAAGTTGCAAAGCTTACCGAACGAGCTTAAACACCAGGGAGATCAATGAAAAGCGCTAGTAGCTCAGTGGATAGAGCAGCGGATTTCTAATCCGCTGGTCGCAGGTTCGATCCCTGCCTGGCGCACCACTCATAATATGCTGAAAATCAGCATGTTAGATGCGGAACGGGGGCCAGATTGAGCTGATAACCAAACAGGCCAAAATGGACAAAAGTGGCCACTTTTTGCCAATTCTGTGCAGAAAACGGTCTATGGAAATCGAATGATGGGTGGAGGAGATTGCTCGGGTAGATGGGAGACAAAAGGAAAGTCGGAATAATGACATTCCAGTGTTCATCGATCGAAATCTTATATGCAATAGGATTGACAAAATAATGGTTTGTTCCCATTAATTGCAAACCTAATACGTCGCCAATGAGAACTCTCTCCCCTACAA
Organism: Phragmitibacter flavus; assembly: GCF_005780165.1. Lineage (NCBI taxonomy): Bacteria > Pseudomonadati > Verrucomicrobiota > Verrucomicrobiia > Verrucomicrobiales > Verrucomicrobiaceae > Phragmitibacter > Phragmitibacter flavus. The sequence goes on from NZ_VAUV01000005.1 coordinate 320,886, forward strand.
GCATCCGAGACGATTTCCTTGCTGCTCTGGTAGATGTTGAGACGACCTTTCAAGCGGCAGAATCTGCGGGTATTAACGCTGCAGGGATGAAGCTCATTACAGAGTTCTCGTTTTTGTCTGCGGCTATCCTTTTTGAGGGCTACATAAGCGATTTATTTGTTGCCTACATCAACCGCGATAGTTCAGTGTTCTCTGCGCATCTAGTCGGCAAAATGGTGATCGAAACTATTGACCCTCATGCGAAGCGCGCTAAGAGCCTCGCTACTATCTCCATCCACCAGCGCCTGACCGCTGCTGATATTCGGTCAGTTTTGGATTCCCGCGATTACAACATTACCTTTCCCACGGTAGCGGAGATGAAAACTGGAGCGGGTCAGTGGCTCGCCCCTTCCTTTAAAGCCTATTTTGTCAACCTTACCGCGTCACATGCAGCTATCCTTTCCGCAACGAAGACGATGCGTAACTTTCTAGCTCATCGAAGCGGCGCTTCAAAGAACGAAATGCAAACGGCACTTGCAGCTTCTGATTTGCCGGCTTCTTTACGACGCGGACAACATACGATTCGTGATGTCGGTTCCTTCCTGCGTTCACGTCCCACGCCACAAGAGTCGCTGCGCTTCAATCAGTATTTGCAAGCATTAAATCAAATAGGAAATGCTCTCTGCCCATAGCAATCAAATTAAACGAAAGTTAAAGGTGCTTTGCTATTACTCCTATGCCAATGGCGACTGTTAGCTGGTCTAAATTTTTTATTTAAGTTATGCCGATGAATTTATTGTTCAGGCAGAAACGCTTCAGCATAAAAGTTACGAACCATAATCCTCAAGAACCACTAACAACTTAATTATGATTGACCACCTTGAACAGGTCTATTGGGAGGATGTGTTGCAACCCAGAGGGGAAGTGTATGAAAATTGCAGCTTTAGCTTTCTTCCTGCCAAGACTCCCACGGGGGCACTTGTTATTGAAGAATATTGGTTGAAAAACCAAGAAATTTTACAACGAGTCAACGTTCTTATCGAGTTCGATAAAATCGGCGTGAAATATATAAAAAATCACCCAATATGGTCTATTACATCCAAGCCATTAATGCTTCAGTTTATCTATGCTGCCTTCTGGCGTCTGAAGACCATCGACGCAGGATTCGGACAGGCAAAATTTCGCGATCTAAATATTCAAGATAGATCGAGCGGAATAACCGCTCACTTACTGATCACTAGCCAGGTATTCTTTGATACAGGAACACCAGTAATTCTATTGGCCAACTATGCTAACGTTCATCTTGTTGATCAGCTTGATGCAACGATTAAGGATGGTGATTTGGTCACACCCCTCAATAACTATAATAGTAAAATTAAGTGGCTCCGAAGCATTTCACTTGCCAATCCTCCTTGCATTTCAGACAACTTTGGAAGTGGAGCTTCTAAGACGGCACCAGAACCTACCTCTCTATATATTGACGAAACAGGTGATTTAGGCTTCCGCAAACCGGGACACTTCTACGCCATAGCTGGACTTGCTATACCTGACCAATATTTGCGCCAAGTCAGAGAACAGCTTAAGAATATTATCAATGACCATTGGCAAGGGCCTACAAAACCGCGTGAATTGCATTTTTCGAAGATCAATGAATCAAAACGAATTGCTGTGATCGCAGCTATTGGAGTAATTTTCGAAAAATTTGTTTCTTATGGAAATTGCTTCGTCACAATGAACTTCTCATTTTTGTTCAACTTAGTCAGGGCAGAAATTGAGTATTTTAGGGATGAGGAGCGGCCCTCACGAACCGTTATTGCGGACCTTCTTGCATCATCTGATGGCCATGTTCCCAATCGGTTGCTGATGCTTGCGACTGAAGATCTCATCAGCACTACAATTATCGAAGGAATGCTTGATGTTCCCTTCGTTTCAGTTTATCACGATAGAAAGCGAAGCGAATGGATGAATGGTGCAATTACCGATGGTTTTAACGCGGCTATGGAAAACCTAAAGAAATTTGCTTTGAGCAACGAACATGTGGATGCGATCCCAAACGCAAGTTTTCATATAATTGATTCCGAAGCCGACCCGTGTCTTTGGCTGTGTGATTGGTTATGTTGGGAGCTCGGTGGCTGGATACGTAACGAAAGAAAACTAAGCGCGGAATTTTTAAAAGCTCTACAAAAATTAAATTTCTTTACATTCAATGAAGCTGGGGAGAGGGTTCAATTTGAGCATCCCGGTGGTAAGGAGATACGACGTTATCCTGATCGGGCGAGAGAGATTACACCTCTTAAAGGGCATGGATCTCGTGCCAATACTATGTCGTAGACAATGGTAATCCGTTGATGGGGGCTGCACCCCTTAGATGTAGTTTGTAAGTTAGCGAATTGCTAGCTTTTATCAGAAGAGAATGTCAAGAAAGATGCAAAAAAACCGTCACAGCCTACCGGTAAACAGTCTGATCAACTGTGACGGCACCGAAAACCTCCATAGGACAAGGGGAAATCTATTCGTGGGCCTCCTCGAATGTCTCCAGCTTCTTCTGAGCGGGAGCGACCTTGCTTTCGAGATGGCGTTGGACTCGTGGGAACTCTTCAATCGCGGCCCTCAAGGAGACCAACCGTTTGTATTGTATTCAGGGACCAGAGTGTTTGACCGGGCAAACCCGGCACTGCGTGCCGGGCTGTTATGAATCGTCCCGTTGGGACGGAGAATTCTTGCATGCTGCGAGAGGAGAACGCTCGACCCGGATTTGCTTTTCGGGCCTGTTCTGACGGGCCGGCAGTGCGGTCCGAAGTGAAATGATGGCATGCGCGGGAGGTTGCCATGAGGGGTTGGATAAGAAAGAACTTGGAATTCACTGAGGTTCAGTGCTTGGTGAGGTCGACATGAGCATGGCGGATGACGAAGATTTTATGAGGCTGGCGCTGGAACAGGCGCGGTTGGGGATGGGGCTGACTTCGCCGAATCCGGCGGTGGGGGCGGTGTTGGTGAATGGAGAGGGACGGGTGATCGGAAAAGGGTGGCATCGCAAGGCGGGGCTGGCGCATGCGGAGGTGGAGGCGTTGCGGGATGCGGAGGCGAATGGCGAGGCGGTAGAGGGGGCGACGGCTTATGTGACGTTGGAGCCGTGTTCAACACATGGTCGCACGGGGGCTTGCACGGATGCGTTGCGCAATGCGGGGGTGACTCGGGTGGTGTATGGGGCGAGAGATCCGAATCCGGCACATGCAGGAATGGCGGATGAGGTTTTGCGAGGGGCGGGGATGGAGGTGATTTCCGGGGTTTTGAAGGAAGAGTGCGATGAGGTAATCCGGCCGTTTGCGAAGTGGATCACGACGGGCTTGCCTTATGTGATGGCGAAGTGCGGCCAGAGTTTGGATGGTCGGATCACGCGACCAGAGGGGGAGTCGCAATGGATCACCAGTGAGCTTTCACGGTCACATGCGATGGGGCTGCGGGTGAGGTGCGATGCGATCTTGGTGGGCGGGGAGACGTTGCGTCGGGATGATCCAAGGTTGACGTTGCGGGGAGAAGCGGTGCCGGAGGGGAAGGTGCAGCCGTGGCGGGTGGTGGTGACGCGGAGTGGGGATTTGCCGCACGGGGCGAAGGTGTTTACGGATGAATGGCGGGAGCGGACGATGGTGTTGAAAGGGGAGTTTTCGTTTGGAGGGATTTTGCAGGAACTGGCGACGCGTGGGGTGATGAGTGTGTTGCTGGAGTGTGGGGGAAATTTGATGGGACAGGCGTTTGCGGAACGGGTGGTGGATGAGGTGTGTTGGTATGTGGCACCGAGATTTTGTGGGGAGACATCATCTTCGGTGGGTGGGGTGTTGCCGGGCTCAGTGAGATTGGAGAGGGTGAGGCATCTGAGTCTGGGGGAGGATGTGCTGGTGAGCGGGGTGCCGGTTTGGGAATGAGGATTAACCACGAATGGACACGAATTTACATGAATGGGATGAGGATTTTTATCTGAGTCTATCTGTGTTCATCTGTGGTTTTTGGATGGGAGTGAGGAATGATTTTAACCACAGATGGACACAGATGGACACGGATGGACACGGATGGAATTTTTTGAATGATGAAAAGGGCTTTTTCTTTGATCGGGATGGAGTGGTGAATGTTTCGCCGGGGGCGGGGTTCCGGTTTGGGAATGAGGGGTTGATTTGGCGACTGCCGGGGAGTATTTTGATGACGGTATGAATGCGGAGACGATATTGCAGGAAGCGCTCAAGCTGCCTCAGGAGCAGCGGGAAAAGTTGCGTGATCGTCTGGATCAAAGCTTGATGTCGGAGGATCAGGAGGGTGATGAGCAGGCGGAGATTATAACACAGCGATTAACGGCTCATCAGGAACGTCCTGAAGAAGTGATCAGCAGGGAAGAGTTGGAAGCGAAGTGGCTGGTGAGATGGAGCGCGGGCGCATGAATTGGCGATTGGATGTCAGGATTGAAGCGTCGCTGGATTTTGACCGGGCGATTGAATGGTATGCGGACCATGGTTCTTCAGAATTGGCGCATCGGTTTATCGCCGACGTGAAGCTGGCATTTGATGAAATTCAAAACTCGCCGGAGCGGTTTCATTTTAGTCGATGGGGGACGCGAAGGTTCAAACTGAAGAAGTTTCCCTATGACATCCACTATCTTGTGGAGAAGGATCGAGTGGTGGTGATGGCGGTGTTTCATCAACGGCGTGATGATCGGCAACTTGGCGAGCGTTTGTAGAGATGATGAAAAGGGCATTTTTCTTTGATCGGGATGGAGTGGTGAATGTTTCGCCGGGGGCGGGGTATGTGCTGCGGAAGGAGGATTTCTTTTTTAATGATGGCGTGGTGGAATTGCTGGCCTGGTTGAAGGAAGAAGGGTTCATTTTGGTGGTGGTGACGAGTCAGCAGGGAGTGGGGAAAGGGTTGATGTCGATGGAGGATTTGAACGGGATTCATGCGTTCATGCAGGAGGAGTTGGCGAAAAAGGGGGCGGCGTTTGATGCGATTTATTCATGCACTTGTTTGGGGAGTGATCCGGGCTGCACTTGCAGGAAACCGAGTGCAGAGATGGTGTTGAAGGCGGCGGAGGAGCTTGATTTGGATTTGTCGGGATCGTGGTTGATCGGGGATCATGACCGGGACATTCAGATGGCGCTGAATGCGGGGGTGCCGAAGACGATTCGGGTGTTGGGGGATCAGCATGCGCCCTTGGTGGAGGCGACGCATGTGGTGAACGCGGTGGCGGAGGTGCTGCCGTGGTTGCAGGCGCGAGGGGTGTGATGGACTGACTGGGCTGGGGTGATGCGATGCGATGTGAAGTGAATCTTCGCCGTCCCTACGGATTTGGTCCCTGTAGACCCGGTTGCTGCTGCCTTGATTTGAGCCACTCGATGACGGGGGAGGGATTGGTGATGGGCGGACTGGGAATGGTGCCGGTCATGCGCAGAATGCCGTAGACGAAAAAGGCGATGACAAAAAGGGTGGGCAGCAGGGTGCGGCGCTCGATGATTTCGATTTTTTGAACGAGCATGGAGCGCCAGGGGGCGGGGGCGATGGCGCTCAAGGTGAGCAGCAGACCGAGGATGAAGAAACCGGGTGAGAAGGGGTGATAGTGGATGGCCAGGGGGAGGTCGCCGCGCAAGAGGGCGGCAGTGGCGCGGGTGATGCCACAACCGGCGCAGGGCAGGCCGGTGACGGTGGAGAAGGGGCAGGGGAGAAGGTTGAGTCCGCAGAGATGGGCGAGGCCGAGGACGGCAGCGGTGATGACGAGTCCACGGCAGAGGGTGACGTGGGCCAACAGCGGGGCAAGCCAGGGGCGAAGGAGGTTCCTGATCATGCGGGTGTCCTAGGGGTTGGCCGACGAAACGTGGGCAGTCCATGGAGGTCCGACGTGCCGTCGGACGCTAGACGAACAGTTTTGGTCAATTTCTGGTCTGACGTTCACTCGAAGGAGGATTGGAGGAGAGGCTGCGGGCAGACATCCGGGTTCTCGGCAAGATGCCGAGAACGACACGCAAGATGCGTGTGCTCCCCTAGAAATGCCAGCCGACGCTGAACATGGGGCCGAGGGCGTCGATGCCGGGGTTGATGTCGTCCTGGTCCATGTTGGAGATGTGCTGGAAATACAGTCCAAGGGAAACGCTGACGCGTTCGGCGGGCATGACACGGACGCCGGAGTAGACGAGCCAGGTGTAGTTGAGGTCCTGGCCCTGGCCGCCTTCGACTTCGTAACCTTTGCTGTCCATGAGTCCGAGTCCGCCGCCGGCGGTGAAGAACATGGAGAAATTGCGGGCGGGGTTCCACCATTCCAAAAGGCCGGCTCCGGTGAAGCCGATGAAGTAGTTTTCGGGTCCTTCGACGATGGGTTCGACGGCGATGGTGAGTCGGTTTCGCAGGGCAAGGGTGCCGCCGAGGAACTCGCCTTTGAAAACGTAGGGGCTCTTGAAGGTGAGCAACTGAGGGAGGAGGACGTAGTCGAGAGGGGTGGCATTGCTGCCGAAGCTCCACAATGCGCCGGTTTCATAGGCAAACTCCCAGTGGTCGAGGGGATCGTAAGCGGGAGCAGGGGGGGCGCTGGTTTCTCCGGCGGTTGCGAGTGAACTGGTGGATGAAAGAAGGACTGCTGCTAGAAGGGAACGCCACATGGGGCGAGGATAGGTGAATTGGGGAAAGTGAAAAGTGAAATGTGGTTGGGGAGGTGGGGGCGAAATGAAAATAAAAGACCCGCAGGAGTCGGGCTCCGGCGGGTTGGTGGCGTGGAGTCGGTCGGAACAGGCAAAATGCCTGTCTCACCCACAGGCAGAATGCCTGTGTCACGACGGGTCACTTGGGAAGGAACTGGACGGCGTCGGCGATGACGTAGCCGTCGGCGTCTTCGTTGCTGATGGTGACGACGCCGGCGATGCTTTTGTCGAACTGGTAGGTGCCGAGGCTGAGGAACAGGTCGTCGATGGGAGGCAACTCCCTTTGATTCACGCGAATGGTTTCCTCGCCGCCTTGGTGACGGATGACCACCTTGGCGTTGCTGGCGCGGTTGGGGTTGTGAGGAATGGCGAGGCGCACTTCGTATTTGCCGGATTTGGGGAGGGCGGCGTCGAAGCGGGCCTTGCTGAGTTCGGTGCCGCGAACGTTGTTGTCGTGACGATAGCCGGTGCCAACGTAGTTTTTGCCTGCGCCGCTGGTTTCCCAACTGCCGGTGAGCTGGGCTTTGGTGTCATCGACCACGATGCCGGGCAGGTTGGTGTTTTTGCCGGTTTTGAGAAGGTGGGGGGCTTCGAGGATCTGGCCGTCTTTGAGCAATTGTTCGCGGAGTTGTTCGTAGGGCACGTCCTGCACGGGAAGGTTGCCATCGATGGCCATGACGGCGGCGGTGGCGGCCGATTGGGCAAGGATCATGAACACCGGTTCCATGCGGATGGAGCCAAAGGCGATGTGGCTGCTGGAGACACAGACAGGGACAAACAGGTTGTCGGCCTGACCCTTTTTGGGGACGAGGGAACCGTAGGCAATTTCGTAGGGTCCGTTGGTGGAGACGCCGATGTCGCCTTCGTTCTGCACGTAACCTTCCGGCGTGATGTAACGCTGGATGTTGTGGGAGTCGATGGTGTAGGAACCCATGCCAACGGAGTCGGGGGTGGGTTTGAGTTTGCGCAGTTCGTTTTCGGTCATGACGAAATCTCCCACCAAACGGCGGGCTTCGCGGATGTAGAGCTGCGGGGACCAGTTGCCGTTGTCGGCGTATTCATCTTTGGGAAGGCCCCAGGTTTTCATTTCTTTTTGGACATCCGCAGGAATGCGTGGGTCGGTGGAGATGAAGTAGAGGAGGCCTTGCTGGTAGGTGATGTGTTCCTGGATGATCTCTTTGCGGCGCTCGTAGCTGGCGTCGGGGTAGTCATGGTTGTAACCGATGTTGTCGAAGCTGAAGGGGCCGTGGTTGTTGGTGTCGGTCTTGAGGTTGGGGATGGGATCGAATTTATCGAAGGTCTCGGTCCAGCCGGCATTGTAGATACGGATCAGCAATTCGTATTGTTTGGGATCGTAGCCATCGGGCTTGGGGAAGGGGACGCGGTTTTCTGGATGGTTGGTGAGGCACATGCGGAAGCAGTAGGCCTGCACGCCTTTGTCGCCTTCACCTTTTTTGCCGGGATCGTTGGGATTGATGCGGGGAAGGACGCCGCTGGAGGGATCGCCGGGGACGACGTAGGGATCGACCTTGTCCTTGAGCACACCGAAGTGGTGACGGTGATGAAGCACGCCGACCTGGACGCCGTTGTGTTCTTCGCCGTAGACGCTGTTGGCTTCGCGTCCGACGTGGTAGTCGACCTTGGCGGCGGCCATGAGGTCGCCTTCATAGGTGGCGTCAATGAACATCTTGCCGGTGTAGGTTTTGCCGCTGAGCATGGTGATCTGGGTGATGCGGCCAGCTTCTTTTTTGACGCCTTTTTCGCGGTCGAGCCACTCGTCGCGATGCACGGGGATGTCGAACTCCTTGATGTAATCTTCGAAGACCAGTTCAGCGACGTGGGGTTCAAAGATCCACATGGTGCGGTTCTCGCCGTCCATGGCGGGAGTGCCCTGGCCTTTGTTGCCGTAGTCCTCGCGCTTCTGCCACTTCCAGGCTTCGGGCTTCTGGTAGTGCATGTAGATGCGGTGGTAGAAGTCGCGGGAAAGGCCGCCGATGACGGCTTTGTTGCCAGTGTCAGTGAAGCCGAGGCCACCGGAGGACAGTCCACCAAGGTGTTTGTCGGGTCCGACGATGATGGCGGTTTTGCCCATCTTTTTGGCCTGGACGGCGGCGATGACGCCAGCGCAGGTGCCACCGTAGATGACGAGGTCGTAGTTGTGGTCTTCGGCAGCATTTAACTGAAGGCTGCTGGTGAGCAGGCTGAGGCCGAGAAGCGAGCCGATGAGGCGTCGAGGTCGAGGTGGCGCGAATTTCATGGATGAAACCTACGGGATCGACACGGGGGATGTAACGTCAAAAGCACAAAAAATTTGAGCTTGGTGACGTGGATGAAGGAAGGATCAGGGCAGCTGCGGGACTTTCGCAAGCTTGCTGGTGGGGTAGCCTTTTTCGGCGAGTCGGTTGACGATGCCTTGATAAACGTCGTCGGGCAGGGTGGTTTCACGACTGAGAATCCAGACCAATTTGCGGTTGGGGAGTCCGACGGCGCTCCACTGATAGTCTTTGTCCAGATCGAGGATGAGATAGGCATTGCGCAGGGGCCAGAGGAATTGCACACGCCACTCAGCGTTGGTCTTTTTATTGTGAACCCAAGCGACGCCCTTCCAGTCTTCTAACGGAGCGTCGAGAGTCTCTTTGCGGAAGAGGAAGATGTTGTCGATTTTTCCGTCAGGTCGCATCGCGTAACGGTCAAGGGTGCCGACTTTGCCTTTTTCGAGGGAATAAGGAACGTGGGCGATGACATACCAGTCTCCCATGTAGCGTGGGAGGTCGACATGATCGACGGTGGCGGGCGGAGCTGATTTTTTCATGGCTGAAGTGCAGTTGGCGAGGAGCAGCAGGCTTAGGCTCGCGAGGAGGGAATTGAGCAGAAAGCTTGAAGTGGAACGACGTGTTGGACTTGGGCAATGGCTCATGGTCATGGTGGCAGGATGGGTGGGCTAAAAATCGCCAAATGCTGGCGTGCTACGGATTACGTCGCAGGCCAGCATTTGGCGGAGGAAAACTAGCGTTCATGCAAGTGCGCTAGTGCATTGAGATGGGCGGGCCTGGATTAGTAGGTCCGGGTTTCGCGAACGGTGGTCGATGACGCGGCTGGAACCGGATAGGAAGTGGTCACCGCCGGACGCACCACTTCGGTGGTGGATTGCGTGGTCACGGTAGGCGCAGGTTTTACTTCTTCATGATAGCTGCAGCTGGCGACGCTGAGGAGAAGGGCGGCGGTGCAAAGAGTAGGAACGATGGTTTTCATGTGGTATTTTTGGTTGGTTCTATCGTGGGGTTTGGCCACGCTTGTGACTGCACCACTTAAGAACTCGAAACGTGCCATGGCGTAGCGGGAGGTGTAAGGCGTTCATTCCGAGTGGAATTGATGAAGAATGGCTTCAAACCGAAAGAGGCAGGATTCAAATAAGCTTGCATCCTGCAAGACTTTTTGTGCCAGGCTTGCTAAAACTGCACGGCATTGGCGTTTTCTTATTCCCCCGATTCACACCTTCGCCCAGACCACTTACCAGAACATCATGCACCGAATCCTTTTTGCGGCCCTGCTTTCATGTGTGTCGACCATCCAGGTTGCTGCCAGTGATTTCCCCGCCCCAAATGACACGCAGCCGTTGACGATTCCGTTCCCAACGGCCAAGGAATCGCTGGCGCTGATGAAACTGCCGCCTGGATTCAAAGCAACGGTATTTGCAGCCGAGCCTGATGTGAACAATCCGATTGCCTGTGCATGGGACGCCAAAGGCCGGCTCTGGGTGGCGGAGAATTTTACTTATGGCGACAACAACGAGCGGTATAATTTGAAGTTGCGGGATCGCATTTTGATTTTTGAGGACACGGACAACGACGGGGTGCATGACAAACGCACGGTGTTCACTGATCAATTGCAGATGCTGACCAGTATTGAGCGCGGGTTGGGCGGCGTCTGGGGGATGGCACCGCCGCACTTGTTGTTCATTCCAGATGCCAATGGCGATGATGTGCCGGATGGTCCGCCACAGGTGGTGTTGGAAGGGTTCAGCACGGAGGCCGCGAGCCGACACACGTTTGCGAATGGGTTAAAGTGGGGTCCGGATGGCTGGTTGTATGGTCGATGCGGGATCAGCAGCACGAGCTTCATTGGCGTTCCCGGCAGCAAGCAGGAGGAGAGACTGGCCACGGCGGGCGGGATGTGGAGGTATCATCCAACGCGCAAGGTGTTTGATATTGTTTGTGCGGGGACGACCAATCCATGGGGGCATGACTGGAACGAGCATGGCGAGTTGTTTTTCATCAATACCGTGATCGGACATTTGTGGCATGGGATTCACGGAGCGCATTTGAAGCGCATGCATGGTCAGGATTTGAATCCGCGGGTGTATCAGCAGATGGAGCAAATCGCGGATCACTATCATTGGGATACGGGCGGCAGCTGGACGGATTCGCGTGAAGGAGCGAAGGGATCAAAGGGGGCGGATGCGTTGGGGGGTGGTCATGCCCATGTGGGCATGATGATTTACCAGGGGACCAACTGGCCGGAGTATTACCGGGGCAAGGTTTTCACATTAAACATGCATGGCCGTCGGGTGAATGTGGAGAAGCTCGAGAGAAATGGCAGTGGTTATGTGGGCAAGCATGAGCCCGATATCTTGAAGTCTGACGATCCGTGGTTCCGTGGCGTGGAGATTACTTACGGGCCGGATGGTGGCGTATATATTCTCGACTGGAGTGACATTGGAGAGTGTCATGAAAACGACGGGGTGCATCGTAACTCAGGGAGGATTTACAAGATCACTTATGGCGACGCGGTGAAACCGAAGGAGGCGGATTTGACGAAGGTAAGTGATGAAGAGTTGGTGAAGCTGCAGCTTAGTGACAATGAATGGTTGGTAAGGAATGCGAGGCTTGAATTGAGAGAACGGGCCAATCGAGACAAGGCCCTGACATCACTTGCTCCCTCCCTCTATACCCAATTCCATGCTGCTCCGAATATCGCGAAGAAGTTAAATAATTGGTGGGCCTTGCGGATTTTGGCTGACTTCACCAAATCAGATCATGAATCACCGCTGATTCATGACAATTTGGCAAACATTTATCGAGATTCTATCCGTCTAAATGATCCAATTTTGAAGTCGTGGGCGATTCGATCCGTGAGTCCTGCTGGCCCAGCTGATAAGCTGAATTATAGCGAATCGGGCAATTTGTTGGTCGAAATCGCCAAAGGCGAAGTTACTTCGACCGAGAGGCTGGTCCTCGCCTCAAGCCTCAAGACGCTGCATCCGGACCAAAAGGTTAAACTTGGTGCGGTCCTGCTAGCGCGTGCGGACGATTCCAATGATCCGAACCTTCCACTGATGTATTGGTATGGCATCATGGATCTGCCGCCCGGTGAGTTGGTAAAGCTGTTTGCGGATTGCCAGATTCCCTTGGTGCGGAAGTTCATCGCGCGGCGTTGTGCGGAAGACATTGAATCGGACCCAACGGCATTGAATGGATTGCTGGCATTGGGCAAACATCAGGCGGATGTTTTGCTGGGGATGGGGGAGGCGCTGGATGGCTGGGCGAAGGCGAAAAAGCCGGAGGCTTGGGATGCGTTTGCGGCGAAAATCGAAGATGATGCGGCCGCGAAGGAAGCGTTGCAGGGACTTAGCCTGTTGTTTGGTGATGGTCGGGCGATTGATGACATCAAAAAGATCGCGCTGGATGACAAGGCGGATTTTGCACAACGAAACAATGCGTTGCAATCGCTGATCACGGCGAAGGCGGAAGGATTGAGGCAGATTTGCGAGAAGTTGCTGAAAACGCGCGGATTGAACATGACGGCGTTGCGTGGGCTGGCTTTGTTTGATGATCCGGCGATTGGCAAACAACTGGCATTGAGTTATCGGAATTTTTATCCGAATGAACAACCGGTTTTGATTGAGACGCTGACATCTCGCAAAGGGTTTGCGAAGGCGTTGTTGGATCAGATGGCGGCGAATAAGGTGCCAAAGACGGCGCTTACGGTGATTCATGCGCGGCAGATTCGCTCGTTCAAGGACGAGGCTCTGGACAAGCAACTGGCCGAGGTGTGGGGGGAGATTCGGGAGTCGAGTGCGGACAAACAAAAATTGATCGCGGATCTGAAGGCCAAGCTGACGCCGGAGGTGTTGGCGAAGGGGGATCCGCATGCGGGTCGGGTGTTGTTCAACATGGCGTGTGCGGCCTGTCACAAGTTGTATGGCGAGGGCCATTTGATTGGTCCGGATTTGACGGGAAGTGGTCGCAAGGACATCAACTATCTCATCGAGAACATTGTGGATCCGAGTGCGTTGCTGGCGGCGGATTATCGGATGACGATTGTGACGATGAAGGATGGTCGCGTATTGAGCGGCAATGTGGCGGCGAAGTCGGATCGCACGTTGACCTTGAAGATGGTGGGCCTGGAGCAGGTGCTGGAGCTGGAGCAGATCGCCAACACCCAGCAGTTGCCGGTGTCGTTGATGCCGGAGGGGTTGATGCAGGCCTTCAATGAAGAGCAGGTGCGTGATTTGATGGCGTATTTGATGACGGATACGCAGGTGGAATTGAAGTGAAGGGATGTGGGGAGGAGTGGGTGATTCGGGAGCATACGCATCCTGCGTGTCGCTCTCGGCATCTTGCCGGGAACTCGGGTTTTAGGCTGGGAAATATGGGTGGACGCTGATGTGTTTGGACGCGCGATCGGCAGGTTTCGGCGGGACGCCAAAAACGACACGCAAGATGCGTGTGCTCCCCAGTTCCATGCTGGCGTTGATCGGGGGGATTGAGCAATCAATCGAAGCCGAAGAGGAGGCCTTGGGGCTCGTTGCGCTTTTTGGATGAGGACGATTTGGCCGGGGCTGGTGGGGGTGGCGACGCCGGAGTCGGTTCAACGTAGACGGGAGGAGCAACAGCAATTGGTGGCTCGACCGGCTCTTGCGTTTGAACGGGTGCTGGAGGTGGCAAGGGCTCGGTGATTGGCTCGGGCTCAGGCTCCGGTTCTTGCTCCTTGGTTGCCACTGGAACAATGGGGGCATGAGTGGCGGTTTTGACGGGCGGGGACGGTTTCTCCGCTTTGCGGCCGGCGGTGGTTTTGATTTTAACGGGCTCGGCTGCAGGCGCTGAGGCGGGAAATTCGCCGACTGGTGCTTCGCCGGGGAGGATGAGATAGGTTTGGCCTTCAACTTCCTGACGGATGACTTCACCCTCAAAACAATGCTCCAGGGCGCGGGTTTCGATGGTCCAGACGGCGGGATAAATGCGCGCGATTTCGCTCAGAGGACTGTGGTGTTCGACGATGCGAAGCTGGTTGCCTTCCTGGACGATGTCGCTCATCCAGCCTTCGCTGTTGCGGATTTTGACGAACTGTTTGGCGCGTTCAGCGAGGGTTTTGCCTTTGATCTTGGCGGCCCATTGTTCGGCTTTTTGCTGGAGAAAACTGTGCAGAAGACGGTCGGGGGCGGTTTCGCCGAGCACTTGGGCGCTGAAGGCGAGCATGTTGAAGCAAAGTTCGTTGCCCCAGTTGGGCAGAACGAGGTCGAGCTTGACGGTGGGACGAAAAATTTTTTCAGGTCGACCGGTCGCTTTGGGTCTGCGCCACGTATCCAAGTAACCGCGTCGCTTCAAGGCGTCGCAGTGTTGTTTGACTCCCATGTATGACATTTTGAGAAGCGCGGCCAGCTCGTTCACGGAAATTCCCCCGGTGCGCTTGACGTGCACGAGGATTTCCCAGGAGACGGATGGGGCTATTTCACGACCGTGCTGCAACATGATGAGTCCAAAGTATTCGCGGTGCTTACCCTGAAACAATTATCACTTCTCGCAACCTTTCACGATGAAAACCTTTCAAAACACCCTGAATCCGACGCATTTAGACCTACCCATGCACAGTATTGACATCCCCGTTGATGAATCTAACTTCGACGGCTCTTCACCCCGCATGCAGCCAGCATCCCTATTGCCAGAGAAGGCATTTCGCAGTCACGCCCCCGGTTATTGGGAGAAAAAGAACGTTTCGCCGGAGGACTGGAACAGCCACATGTGGCAGATGCGCAACCGGGTGACGACGCTGGCGGGATTGGAAGAGCATTTGGTGCTTTCGGATGAGGAGCGGGCCGGGGTTTTGCTTTCGGGCAACAAGCTGGCAATGGCGATCACGCCGCATTATTTCAATTTGATTCACCCGACGGATCCGGATTGTCCGATTCGTCGTCAGGTGGTGCCGCGCATTGAGGAGACGTGGGATGATCCGGAGGAAATGAGTGATCCGTGTGGCGAGGATTCGCACATGCCGGTGCCGGGTTTGGTGCATCGTTATCCGGACCGCGTGTTGTTTTTGGTGTTTGATCGCTGTGCGAGTTACTGCCGGTATTGCACGCGCAGTCGGGTGGTCAGCGGCGTGGGCGATCAGAAATTGGATACGGAGTTTGAGGCAGCGTTCAAGTATCTGGAGCAGCACACGGAGATTCGCGATGTGTTGTTGAGTGGGGGCGATGCGCTGTTGTTGTCGGATCGTCGACTGGAGAGCATTCTGAGCCGCTTGCGCAGCATTCCGCACATTGAGTTTGTGAGGATTGGTTCACGCGTGCCGATCTTTTTGCCGCAACGAATCACCCCGGCGCTTTGTGAGATGCTGGCGAAGTATCATCCGTTGTGGATGAGCGTGCATGTGAATCATCCACGTGAGTTGACGATTGAGGTGAAGGAGGCGCTGGAGCGTCTGTCGAATCACGGCATTCCCTTGGGCAACCAGAGTGTGTTGCTGCGCGGAGTGAATGATGATGCGCAGGTGATGAAGTCGCTGGTGCACAAGTTGTTGATGTCCCGTGTGCGGCCTTATTATCTGTATCAGTGTGACTTGATCGAGGGGAGTTCGCATTTGCGCACCAGTGTGGCGAAAGGCATTGAGATCATTGAGGCTTTGCGTGGTCACACGACGGGTTATGCGGTGCCCCAGTATGTGATTGATGCTCCGGGTGGTGGCGGCAAGGTGCCGGTGAATCCGGATTACCTGTTGATGAAGGATGAGCAACGCACCTTGATCCGCAATTACGAGGGCAAGGTGTATGAGTATCCTGAGCCGGAGAGTGCGAAGAAGCGTGAACTGCCGGCGATGGTGAACCGTTTCTCGATGGTTTGGGAACCTTCGGCGAAGTGGTGATAAAAGGGGAAAGTTTTAAGTTTTCAGTTGCAGGAAAATGGCGGTTTACGTTGATCGTGCAAGGCATCCGTTTCGGGGCATGATGATGTGTCACATGCTGGCCGATTCACTGGATGAGTTGCATGCGATGGCGCTGGCGATTGGGATGAAACGCGAATGGTTTCAACCGATCAGCACGCCGCATTATGATCTGGATGTAGAGCTCCGCGCAATGGCGGTGGAGCGCGGGGCGATTGAGATCGACCGCAAACGCACGGTGCAGATCATCCGCGAGTGGCGGAAGATGAAATTGAGGAGTGCGGACATTCCTGTCCGAATGATCTAGGGCTTCAACGCCGCGACAATCGCGGAGACGTTGTGACGCAGCATGGTTTCGAAGGTGTGGGCATCGGGTGAGGTGCCGTCGGCGATGAGAGGTTTGCCGATTTTGACGCCGGTTTCGCGGGCGATTTCTTCGAGAACTTTCGGATTGGCCTGGTCTTCAGGAAAGAGGGCGCGGATTTTGTGGTCGCGGATGACATTGATGGTTTCGGTCATGTATTTGGGAGAGGCCTCGTCTTCACGGGCAAGGCCAAGGATGGGGACGCTTTTAAAACCGTATTCTTTGCAGAAGTATCCGAAGGCGGCGTGGGCGGTGACCAGCTTGCGATCGGATCGGGGAATGGCCGCAAGTTCCTGTTGGGCCCACTTTTTGAGTTCGGCGAAATGTTTTTGGGCGGTGTCGGCGTTGGCCTTGAAGGTCGTGGCGTTGGCAGGATCAGCAGCGCTGAAGGCATCGGCGATGGTGCGCGCGGCGCGTCGCATGTTCTCGGCACTGTGCCACCAATGAGGGTCGATGCCACCGGCGGCGTGCGCGGGGCAGCAGAGGAACATGTCGTTGCTGGGATCGATTTTGATGGAGGGAATGGGTTTTCCGACTTCGATGATCTGGACACCGGTGCCGAGGGAGTCGCGCAGTTTGCCGAGGTAGTTTTCAAGACCCTTGCCGGAGGCGAGCACCATCTGGATCCCGCTGGCGGCGGAGACTTCGCGGGCGGTGGGTTCGAAGTGATGGATGTCTCCGCCTGGTTTGAGGAGGTCGACTACCTGAACCTGTTGACCACCGACCTGACGGGCAAGATCACCGAGCAGGGGATGCAGGCTGGCGACCTTGAGCTGCGATTGGGCAGGTGCGGAGGAACCGATGACCAATGACAGGATGGCGGCGGCAAGAGTAAAGATGGATTTCATGGAATGCAGGAGGAGGAAGAAATGAGCGAAGGCATCCAGGTTAAGAAAAGCCCGGATGCCATTCGCTCAATTTAAGGGGTTACGTATTAACGAACTTCACCGCCACCCCAATTAAACCCGATCTGAAGCCAGACGCCATGTTGGTCGTCGAATTCAGGGCTGTGGTCGTAGTTGTATTGACCGCGAAGATAGACGGTGCGGGCGGGGTTGAGATAGTAGGTGACGTTGGGACTGATGCGAAAACGCTCGGCGAGGGAGGTATTGGCGACGCCGCTGACATATTCACCACGAAGTCCGAATTCAAGGCCGTTGTCGAGCCCATAAATGAGGGAGGAGTAGATGCCGAACTCGGTTTCTGAGCCGCGATGAACATGGGCGTGATGCTCTTCTTCTTCTTCGTGTTCATGGTCATCACCGTGTTCGTCATGATCGTCGTGATCGTCATGGTGATCATGATCATCGTGGTGGCCATGTTCCTCTTCATGCTCGTCTTCATGCCGGGCGTAGTAGTCGAATCCACGAACCATGGCTTCGGTGCGCCAGCGGAAATAACGTCCGCCGGTTTCGTAGCCGTTTTGACGCCATTCATACTGGAAGTGGACGCCATAAATCTGGGTGAGTTCGTTCATCTTGTTGTCGCCCCAGGCACCACTGGCACCATAGCGGAACTGGTGGAAATCGTTGTAGTCGTATTGGTTGGTCCAGTTGGCCACGATGACGGTGTCGTTGAACAAGGCGTCTTCGCCTTCGAACCAATGGTGTTCGTGCTCTTCATGATCGCCGTGTTCTTCGTGATCATGTCCATGTCCATGTCCATGACTGTGACCATCATGGGACTGGGCTTCACCGATGCTGACGCTGAGGATGGAGGTCCAGGGGGTGGGAAGGTTCCAGCTGATTTCGCCGCCGATGGTGGTGAGGGCGTCGTCGCCGAGGAACCGTCCGTTGACGAGGTTGTTGTCGATGTAATTCCAGCCGTGCAGGTGGGTGCTGTTGTGCAGGCCGAAACGATTGAAGAAACGACCGCCGCGCAGTTCGAATCCGCCGGGGAGATTTTTGATCTTGGCGAACCATTCTTCGAATTCGCCGTCCCAATCGCGGGTGTCGGCTTCCTGGAAAAGGTGGTAGGTGCCGAACGCTTCGAAGTATTCATTCACGCGCGCGGAGGCACCGAATTCGAATCCCTGGATGGTCCAGCCGTCGCTGACGGGATCGTGATGGCCGGCACCAAAGTGCTCAAGGTCATCGGCGGTGGTTTGACCGTAAACCGCCTGGAAATGGGCGTGGGGGAAAATGATGCCGCCGATGTTGACGCCTTCGCCGGTGAGCCAGTTGACGGATGAACTGGATGAGTGGACTGGCGCTGCGTCTTTTCCGAGGGGAGTGCCTGCCTGGGACTGGATGGCGGCAGCAAACGAAATGGACATCGCGGAGATGGCGATGAGGCGTGAAGGAAGGTTGGATAGTTTCATTGGTTGGCCGTTGGGAGTGGCAATGGAGGTGGACAAGCGAATGATAGAATGGATTTCTGTAATCGCTTATCAATGTCAGTGGCAAATATGTTGCGTTAACGAATTGGCGCAAATGATTTGCGATAAAATTTGATGGAGGTTCGAACGAAACCTCAAACGACCACGGAATGATCGCGGTGATGGACTGCCTTTTTGGCATGGCGACCATCATGATCGCTGGCTGAAGTTGGTCAGCCAGCGCGTGTTGGGGATAGGAGTCTGTGCTCCTTCGAGAGGGGCAATTCTAGTCGCCGCTTTTGAGAACCTGAATGAAGGCTTCCTGGGGAATGTTGACTTTGCCGATGCTCTTCATGCGCTTTTTGCCTTCTTTCTGCTTCTCGAGCAGCTTGCGCTTACGAGAGATGTCGCCGCCGTAACATTTGGCGGTGACGTCTTTTCTCAGGGCGCTGATGCGTTCGCTGGCAATGATCTTGCCACCGATGGCGGCCTGGATGGAGACAACAAACAATTGCTGGGGGATGACTTCTTTGAGCTTGGCGGCGAGGGCACGGCCACGGGCCTCGGCTTTGCTGCGGTGGACGATGCAGGCGAAGGCGTCGACGGGGTCGCCGGCGATGAGCATTTCCATTTTGACGAGGTCGGCGGGCTGGTAGCCGGCGTGTTCGTAGTCCATGCTGCCGTAACCGCGGGTGATGGACTTCAGCTTGTCGTTGAAGTCGACGAGGATCTCGTTGAGGGGGATGAGCGACTGCAGCATGACGCGGTTGTCGTCCAGGGTCTCGGTGTGCTCGACCTGACCGCGTTTGTCCATGACGAGCTGCATCATGTCGCCGATGTATTCGTTGGGGACCATGAGGAAGATTTTCACCATGGGCTCACGAATTTCTTCGATGACCTGAACGGAGGGGAGGAAGCTGGGGTTGTCGACGATCATTTCTTCGCCGTTGGTCTTTTTGACTTCGTAAATGACGGACGGATACGTGCTGATGACGTCCATGTTGAACTCGCGACGGAGACGTTCCTGGATGATCTCCATGTGGAGGAGGCCGAGGAAGCCGCAGCGGAAGCCGAAGCCGAGGGCGGCGGAGCTTTCCGCCATGAAGGTGAAGGCGGCGTCGTTGATTTGCAGTTTGCCGACGGCCATTTTCAGGGATTCGAAGTCGTCGGAGCTGATGGGATAGATGCCGCTGAAGACGAGGGGGTGGATTTCCTTGAAGCCGGGGAGGGCTTCGGGGGCGGGGCGGCGCATCTCGGTGACGGTGTCGCCGATTTTGACGTCGGCGGTGGTTTTCACGTTGGCGATGAGGTAACCGACGTCGCCAACTTCGAGTTTGTCCATGGCGAACATCTTGGGGCGGAAGACGCCGACTTCTTTGACTTCGTAGTCGAGTCCGGTGGACATCATGCGGATTTTTTGGCCGCGAACGATGGTGCCGCTGAAGACGCGGACATAGGTGACGACGCCGCGGTAGGCATCGAAGATGGAGTCGAAGACGGAGGCTCGGAGGTAGTCTTCGCCGAGAGAGACGGGGGCGGGGACGAGGCGGACGACGGATTCGAGGATGTCGATGATGCCGATGCCCATTTTGGCGGAGGCAGGGACGGCTTCGTCGGCGGAGAGTTGCAGGATGTCTTCGAGCTGGCGTTTGCAGCGGGCGACGTCGGCGCTGGGGAGGTCGACTTTGTTGATGACAGGGATGACATACAGATTTTGCTGCATGGCAAGGTTGAGGTTGGCGACGGTCTGGGCTTCGACGCCCTGGGAGGCATCGACGAGGAGCAGGGCACCTTCGCAGGCAGCGAGGGAGCGGGAGACTTCGTAGGAGAAGTCGACGTGGCCGGGGGTGTCGAGGAGGTTGAGTTTGTAGGTTTTGCCGTCCTTGGCCTTGTAGCTCATGGTGACGGGGTGGGATTTGATGGTGATGCCGCGTTCGCGCTCGAGGTCCATGGAATCGAGGAGCTGGGCTTTTTCATCGCGTTGGGCAACGGTGTTGGTCGCTCCCATGAGGCGGTCGGAAAGCGTGGTCTTGCCGTGGTCGATGTGGGCGATGATGGAGAAGTTGCGGGTGAGTTCGATGGACATCGGAAAGAAAGCGGACTGGACTGAACTGGAAATCTGGGAATGAGGGGAGCGTAATTAACCCGGGAATGGGGCGGACGCAATGGGGAAGTGGGAAGGGGAAAGTCGGAATTCCAGGATTGACAGGGGGTTTGGAATTGGTTGGGATCGTCGGGATGATTCGCTGGACGCCACGGGTAATGTTGATTTTTTTGGGTTGGGTCGCGATGGTGATGTTTATGGGTTCGCGCAAGAACAAGAAGATCGATGGATTCTCATGCAAGGAATGTGGACGGGTGCATGCATTTGGTTCGATGGACATGGCTTTTCATCGGCCAAGCGCTTATTTTGACGTTCCCGAGGAGGAGCGGGCGTCTCGCTGCAAGGAGAGTGATGATTTGTGCAGGATTGATGGTGAGCGGCATTTCATCCGCGGGATGGCGTTGATATCCATCGTGGATTTGGACGATACCTTTGCATGGGGAATGTGGGCGGAAGTTTCGAAGGAGGATTTTAATGGCTATTTGAGGGCCTATTCGGTGGATGGATCATTGTTGCCACGGTTTCCAGGCAGGTTGTCGGTAGAGGACTTTGGATATCGCGGACTCGAAGGGCATGAAGTGGCCATTCAGTTGGGCAAGTCTTCAGAACGCCCGGAGTTCTACCTGACGCCGTCGGATCACGCGTTTTATCGGGATCAGATTCAAGGGATTACCTATCACCGATCAAGAGAGATTCTACACGCGATGGACGGGCGGCATCCTGATCCGAACAAGGATTGAGTGGGTGTGAGACGGGTGATCGCGTTGGATGCATTGGATCATCTAATTGACGCGAGGGTGTTCTCGTGGATTTTTGGTGTGTGGCCACCAAGACGTTCACCCTGGAGATGGATGCCTGTGAGAAGCTTCTTTTGGCGAAGCGTGGAGGCGAGTCGTTTACGGAAGTCGTGAGAAGGGCAGTGGTGGTCGAGGCACCTTTAACGGGCGCGGCTCTTCGAGAATATTTTTCGGCGAAGTGGGAGCGGAATCGGTGAAAAATATCTCGATGCGGTGGAAAAGGCGTGCCAATAACTGGGATCGGCGCTTGTGAAGTGTCGTTTTTGCTTTTGCTC
The DNA here is from genome assembly GCF_005780165.1 of Phragmitibacter flavus. Lineage (NCBI taxonomy): Bacteria > Pseudomonadati > Verrucomicrobiota > Verrucomicrobiia > Verrucomicrobiales > Verrucomicrobiaceae > Phragmitibacter > Phragmitibacter flavus. Next base: position 342,552 of record NZ_VAUV01000005.1, read on the forward strand.
CGAAGCGAAGTGAAACTTCGCAGTCCCTCTTAGGTTTTAGCTCAATCCCACTGGGTGCGTTTGGTGCCGATATAGGCGAGGGCGAGGCCGATGATGATGTGCAAAAGGAGGACGAAGGCGGCGATGTTCCAGGGAGCAAGGGTGGTGGTGGTGACTTGTCTGACGGCATCGTAAAAGGCGGTGGCTTTCATGGTGCTCAAGCTGCCGGACCAACCCCAGTAGGCGGCGATGAAGGGTTGGGCGAGGGGTTCGATGGATTTGGGCAGGGCGAGCACGGCACCGCTGAGGGGGAGTTGAAATCCAACGAGGTAGATGCTGAGGATGGTGGCTTTTTCGGGGGTGCGCATGAGGGCGGAGATGCCGAGACAGATGGCGCTCATAGCGGCACTCGATAGGAGCAGGAGCAGGAGTTTGATGAGAAGGCTGCCGGGGATGCCGTGACAGAGGAGTTCAACGAAGAGGCCCATCCAGACGGTTTGGGCGACCACGAAGCCGCCGAGGAAGAGGACTTTGCTGGTGATGTAGGCGGAGCTGCTGAGTCCGCCGAGGCGTTCGCGTTCAAGAATGTCGCGCTCGCTGGCGATTTCGCGGGCGGCGTTGTTGGAGGCCATCAGGGTGACGAGCACGATCTGCATGAGGATGAGTCCGGAGACGAGCCCTCCGGCATTGAGCTGGCTTTGCAGATGGGCGCTGCGCTCCTGTGCCTCGACGATGAAGTTGGCGTCGGCGCGTTGGGAGAGGGTGCGCACTTGAGGGATGCCTTCGAAGCCGAAAATGACGACGAGGAGGGGAAAGCCGAGCAGCATGGCGAGCTGCAGCCAGAGCTGGGAGCGGTCGCGCCAGAAGATAGTCCAGCGACGGGTGAGGAGTTCGATGGTCTGGGTGAGGAAGCCGGGGAGTTCGTGGGCTTCGTCGACTTCGTGGCGGTGGTGTTTGCGCTTGTGGTGGGGTTTGGTTTCCTGGGGTTCGACGGGAGGGGGAGATTGAGAATCTTCGTCGTCTTCAATGCTGGGAGCCTTGGCTTTGGGGAGGGAAATTTTGCCGGGTTCGCGATCGCTGACGATTTTTGGTTTGTCGATGGGCTCGAGAGTGCCGGGAGGGGCAAGTTCGTAGGTGGCGTAGTAGGCGTCGCGATGGCGGTCCCAGGAATCGGCCCAGCGTTCGGCGCTGCGACGGGCGAGTTTGGGATAGATGTCTTCGGCGTGTTCGACGCTGAAATAATGGGCGAGAGCGCGGGGCGGACCGTGGTAGATGACGCGGCCTTCGTGCAGCACGAGGACGGTGTCGTAGAGGGAAAGGTTGCCGAGGTTGTGGGTAACGTTGATGACGATGCGGTTGCGGTCGGCGCGGGCGAGGTCGTGAAGGAGCTGGGTGATCTCACGTTCGGATTTGGGATCGAGTCCGCTGGTGACTTCGTCGCAGAGAAGCAGGGTGGGTTGGGTGACGATTTCAAGGGCGAGGCCGAGTCGGCGTTTCTGGCCGCCGGAGAGGATTTTGACCTGTCGGTCGCGCAGGGCGGTGAGGCCGGTGCTTTTGAGGGTTTGGTCGAGCAGGGCGGTCGCCGATTCGTCGTCGTTCTGGCGGGTGCGCAGGGTGATGGCGCTGGTGACGCATTCTTCGATGGTGAGGAGCTCGTGGGCGATGCTGAACTGCGGAACATAGCCGAGTTCGGAGGGGTGAAGGTCGCCGTCTTCAGCAAGGTTGCGACCCTGCCAGAGGATTTCGCCGGTGTCTTCCTCCTTGAGGCCGGCGATGGTTTTCATCAGGGTGGTTTTGCCGCAGCCGGAGGGTCCAACGATGGCGAGCAGGTGGCCGGAGGGGACGCTGAAGTGGATGTTTTCGAGGAGGGACTGATTTTCCCCGTCGCGGAGGACGCTGAGCGAGATGTTGTGGAGTTCTAGCATGCGTGCGGGTCGATGGCGGTTGCGTTTGGGGATGAAAGGGGGATTAAAGGCGGGGTTGGGCGGGCTGGCGAGCGAAAATTCCCGGGGTGATCGGATGATGTTTGGCGGGCGCAGATGAGATGGCTGGGGCGATTTGAATAAAATGAAGGATGCGTGTCGGGTGGAATTTGTGCTTTATTAACAAAAGAATTTTATGAGTGCTCGTGCGGCAAAAAAAAGGAACAAAAGAAGCTGGCTAGGCTGGGTGCTTGGGCTGGTCGGATTGCTGCTGCTGGCGGTGGCGGGGTTGGGGATTTATGGGTATGTGTGGGTGTCGAATTATGTGCAGAGCGATGCGTTTCGGGTGATGCTTTCGCGCGAGTTGGGGGAGGCGACGCGTTCGAGGGCGGAGATCGATGATCTTTCGATTACGGGACCGTTTGTGCATGTGTCGGCGGCGCGCATGAGGCCAATCAAGAGGACGGGCTGGAGTATGGTGGAGGCGGATCGGGTCGAGGCGCAGGTGAGTCTGGATCGATTGCGGCAGCGGGTGGTGGAGGTGGAAAGTGTGCTGGTGGACAAGGCGGTGTTGCAGATGAGTGGTGAGGGCGACCGGTTGGGGGAGTTGCCGTTGGAGCTGGATCAGGCGGTGGAGTCTTCGAATGTGCCGGAGTGGTTGAAGCGTTTCCTGCCAAACCGGACGGTGATTGGGTCGATCACGGCGGAGGATTTTGATTTGCGTCCAGCGAAGGCGGGCGGGGTTTCGATTGAGGGGCTGCATTTGACCGGCACGCCGGTGGAGGGAGGCAAGGGGGAGTGGCAGTTGCGGGGAAGAAATGGGATGTTGCGAATTCCGGCGTCTGAGGTGCCGTTTCGGTTTGATTCGGCGACGGCGAACGTGGGCAAATCGGGGTTGGTGCTGCATGATTCGATGGGGAAATGGATTGGGGATGCGGAGGTGACCTCGCGCGGGGAGTTGCCGTTTGGCGAAGGTGGCGAGTGGAGGTTCGAGGGGACGTATCGGGACCTTGAGGTGCGGTCGTTTTTGAGTGATCGGATGCGGCAGCATGTAAGCGGGACGTTGGCGGGAGATTACGACGTGAACGCGGAGCGGTTTCACACCGAGGTGGAGATGACGGGAGGGTTGGTGCAGAATTTGCCGTTGTTGGAACGGGTGGCGGATTTTACCCGCACGGAGCAGTTCAAGCGCCTGGTGCTGGATGAAGCGAAGGCCGAGGTGACGCGCAGGGGTGAGTTGATTCAAATGCGCAATGTGGTGCTGCACTCGAAGGGGTTGGTGAGGGTGGAGGGCGATATTGACGTTGAGGGGCAGCAGTTGCGTGGCGATTTGTATGTGGGGGTGACAACGGGCGCGTTGCGGTGGATTCCGGGTTCGCAATCGAGGGTGTTTACGGAGGAGAGACGCGGATCTGAGCCGGGGTTTGTCTGGACGCGGGTGCAGTTGAGTGGAACCATCGGAGCGCCGAAGGAAGATCTGAGCAACCGCTTGCTGGCGGCGATGGGCAAGGCGTTGATTCTGGATGCACCGTTGGGAGCGGCGGGAGTCGGCGTGGACATTTTGAAAGGGACCGGCGAAGTGGCCGGGGACGCGGCGAAGGGCACGGTTGAGACAGGAGCTGGGGTGATCGAGGGGGCGGGAAAGGCGGCGGGGAAAGCGGTGGAGACGGGAGCGGATTTATTGAAGAAGGTGATTCCGGGGTTTTGATAGTGAGGTGGAACGGTGGAGTGGTGACCGGAAGTGGGGTTCTCGCAGGTGGAATGATTTTGGGCTTGCTTCCAAGATGATCCTCATCACCCTTGGGGGCTCCTTTTTATTATCATGCAAAGTCTCTGGAACGATCAAGAAGCCGCTGAGTTTGGAACCGATCTGCTCGGTCAACGTGTTTACACTTCACGGCTGCTGGGGCGTGATTCCGCACTGGTGCTGCACGGCGGCGGGAATACGTCGGTGAAGGTCGAGGAGAAGGACTTTTTTGGTGAGCCGGTGTCGCTTTGTTATGTGAAAGGATCAGGCTGGGATTTGGCGACGATTGAGCGTGGTGGGTTTGCGCCCGTGAAGCTGGATGCGCTGTTCAAGATGGCGGAGCTGGCGACGATGTCGGACACCGACATGGTGACCCAACAACGGGTGGCGATGACCGATCCTGCGGCTCCCACGCCGTCGGTGGAGGCGATTTTGCATGGGGTGCTGCCGTTCCGATTTGTGGATCATACGCATGCAGATGCGATTGCGGCGTTGACCTGTCATGCCGATGCCGAGGCGCGTGTGAAGGAAGTTTATGGCGACCGGGTGCTGGTGATTCCGTATGTGATGCCAGGATTTATTCTGGCGAAGACGATTTACGATTTGATCAAGGGTCGCGATTTGAAAGCGGAAGGGATTGTCGGCATGGTGCTGTTGCAGCACGGGATTTTTTCGTTCGATGACGATGCGAAGAAAAGCTATGAGCTGATGATTGAGCTGGTGACGCAGGCGGAGGACTGGCTGGCGGCGAAGAGCAAGGCGGTCGCGAAGAGTGAAGTGGCGGTGACGGAGGATTTGCTGGGCTTGGCGAAACTGCGCAAGACGGTTTCGAAAGTGCGTGGATTTGCCCAGATTGCGAAGTTGAACGCGTCGCCCGAGGCGGTGGCTTATGCGAGTCGTGCGGACATTGCGGATGTGGGAACGAGGGGCACGTTGACGCCGGATCACACCATTCGCACCAAGCGGACTCCGGTGGTGGTGGGCGATGATGCAGAGGCGGCGGTGCTGGCTTATGCGGAAGAATATGCGGCGTATTTCAAACGCAATGCCAAGGCTGAGACGATGCTCGATGCGGCACCGCGTTTTGCTTTGTGGAATGGCAAGGGGATCGTGAGTTTTGGCGATTCGGTCAAGGATGCGGGGATCGTGGCGGACATCGCGGAGCACACGGCGGCGACCATTCAACTCGCGGAAGCGGTGGGTCGTTGGACGCCGTTGCCTGAGAAGGATTTGTTCGAGATTGAATATTGGGAACTGGAACAGGCCAAGTTGCGCAAGGGTCCGGCTCGCAAAGTTCATCAGGGCAAGGTGGCCTTGGTAACGGGTTGTGCGGCGGGGATTGGTTTTGCGATTGCCGAGAGCCTGGCGGAGCAGGGAGCGCAGGTGATCGGACTGGACATCGACAAGGACATCCCGGAGATCATGAAGAAGATCGGCGGCATCGGCATCGTGGTGAATCTTACTGAAGATGAGCCGGTGCAGGAGGCGATTGAGTTTGTGATCCGTGAGTTTGGCGGGCTCGATGTTGTCGTGAGCAATGCGGGGATTTTCCCGAAGAACGAGCATCTGGATCAGATGAAGCAGGGGGATTGGGATCGCACGATTTTGATCAACCTGACCAGTCATCAGAAGTTGATGCACCGGGTGATTCCGTATGTGAAGCAGGGGATCGATGCGAGCATCATTTTTGTGGGCAGCCGCAACTTCAAGGCTCCGGGGCCTGGGGCTTCGGCTTATTCATGCAGCAAGGCGGCGTTGACGCAGCTTTGCCGGGTGGCGGCGTTGGAGTTGGCTCCGGATCGGGTGCGGGTGAACATTGTGCATCCCGATGCGGTGTTTGATACCAAGCTCTGGACGCCGGAAGCTTTGCAGCGCAGTGCGGAGCGTTATGGCATGACGGTGGACGAATACAAGACCAAGAACCTCATGAAGGTGGAGATCAAGAGCAAGGACATCGGAAACATGGTGTCGGCGATGGCTTCGCCGTTGTTCTCCAAGGTGACGGGCGCGCAGATTCCGGTGGATGGTGGCAACGATCGTGTGATTTGAGACAGGATTGACCGGATTGGTTTCGGATTAACGGGATTGCTTCCGGCACAAAGTTCATCTGGGAGAGGGCGTGGAATTCACAAAATTGATGTGAATTCCTGCTATGATTTTTCCTTGGTTGGAGCAGTTTGTCGGTTCTGATTCTGAACTGATTGATCCATGAATGACGACCTGACGAGCCAATACACGATTCCCAATTATCGCCGTTATGATTTCTGGCCGGAGCGCGGTCAGGGGGCCTATGTGTGGGATCGTGATGGCAAAAAGTATCTGGATTTTGCAGGTGGCGTGGCGGTGAATCCGCTGGGTCATTGTCACCCTGAAGTGGTGGCGGCGGTCAAGGGGCAGGTGGAGAAGCTGATCCACGTGTCGAACTGGTTTCAAATTCCGCAGCAGGGCGAGCTGGCGAAGGTGCTGGTGGAGGAGATTTTGCAGATTCCTGGGAAGTGTTTTTTTGGCAACAGCGGGGCGGAGGCGAATGAGGGATTGATCAAGCTGGCGCGTCGTTACGGCGTGTTGAAAACAAAGGCGGATGGTTCGCCGAGGTATGAGATTTTGACCTTCACCGGGAGCTTTCATGGTCGGACGTTTGCGACGATGAGTGCGACGGCGCAGGAGAAAATCCATGGGGGATTTGGTCCGCTGGTCCCGGGATTCACTTATTTGCCGTTCAATGATGTGGCCGCGCTGAAAGCAGCGGTGAATGAGAACACGGTGGGGATTTTGCTGGAACCGGTGCAGGGCGAAAGCGGAGTGAATCCGGCCACGGCGGAGTTTTTGCGTGCGGCAGCGGCTTTGCGCGATGAGCACGATCTGGTGCTGTTGTTTGATGAGATCCAGTGCGGTCTTGGTCGCGCCGGGCATACGGCTGGTTGGCGCTGCATCGTGCCGGGCGATGAGATTCGTCCGGATGGGGTGAGTTTTGCGAAGTCAATTGGCAGCGGTTACGCGTTGGGCGCGTTCTGGGCGAGGGATCGTTCAATTGGCGACGCGGCGGGCACTTCGTTGAGTGATATTTTGGGTGCAGGCAGTCATGGAAGCACTTATGGGGGTTCACCATTGGCCTGTGTGACGGCGTTGGCAACCTTGGAGGTGATTCTGCGGGACAAATTGCCGGAGCATGCGCAGAAGATGGGCGCGATGATTGCGGAGACGGCAGGTGGTTGGAATTTGCCCGCGTTGACGGCAGTGCGGGCGTTCGGTTTCATGATCGGCTTTCAGCTGAATGTCCAACGGATTGAAGCGAATGAGGAGTTCAAGGCGAGTGGTCAACTGGCCTCTTTGTGGATCGCGCAGAAGTGCCTTGATGCCGGGTTGGTGTCGGTTCCGGCCGGTCCGAAAGTGATTCGCTGGCTGGCTCCGTTGAATACGACGGAAGCCGAGGTAGCGGAGGGATTGGAGATCTTTAGAGGCGTGCTGGCAGCGGTGTAGCGAAACTCTGCTCGCATATCGGCCGATGGTCAGCACGATGGGACGTTTGATGCGACCGTGCGGGTTGGTGCTTGTCACCTCTGTCCAAAACAGGGGGGTGAGGCGATTGGGGTTGCGGATTGGGAAAGTTGGGGGTTTGTTGTCGGCCCCTTTTTTCCCACCGCATTATGAGCAACGACCGCCGCCGACAATTTCCTTTTGATGAGTTTGAACCGAAGTGGCAGGCGCTTTGGGATGAGAAGAAGGCGTTTCGCACGGCGGGTCCGGGGGATGCGGATTTTGATGCGTCAAAACCGAAGTATTTTGTGCTGGATATGTTTCCGTATCCGAGTGGGGCGGGTTTGCATGTGGGTCATCCTGAAGGATATACGGCGACAGATATTGTGGGTCGGTATAAGAAGTTGACCGGGTTTAACGTATTGCATCCGATGGGATGGGACGCGTTTGGGTTACCGGCGGAGCAGTATGCGATCAAGACGGGTCAGCATCCGCGCACGACGACGGAGCGAAATATTGATGGGTTTCGCGGGCAGTTGAAGCGGCTGGGTTTTGCTTATGACTGGGATCGCGAGGTGAACACGACAGACCCGGGGTATTTCAAGTGGACGCAGTGGATCTTTTTGCAGTTGTATCACTCGTATTTTGATGGGGCGACGCAGAAGGCGCGGCCGATTGCGGAGTTGGAGGCAAAGGGATTGTCGCGGGATGAGGTGGATGCGCGGAGACTGGCTTTTGTGAGTGAAGCGCCGGTGAACTGGTGTCCGGAATTGGGCACGGTGTTGTCGAACGAAGAGGTGATTGATGGCAAGAGCGAGGTGGGTGGGTTTCCGGTGGAGCGTCGGCCTTTGCGTCAGTGGATGTTGCGGATCACGGACTATGGTCAGCGGTTGATTGATGAGCTGGAGGGGTTGGATTGGCCGGAGGGGATCAAGTTGTTGCAGAAGAACTGGATTGGGCGCAGTGAGGGGGCGGAGGTGGAGTTCGGATTGCGGAATTCGGAACGCGGAATCACGGTTTTTACGACGAGGCCGGATACGTTGTTTGGGGCGACTTACATGGTTTTGGCGCCTGAGCATGCGTTGGTTGATGTCATCGTGACGCCGGAACAGAAGGAGGCGGTAGAGGCTTATCGTAAGGTTGTGGCTGGGAAGTCGGATTTGGAGAGGACGGAACTTGCCAAAGAGAAGTCGGGGGTCTTTACCGGCGGGTTTGCGGTGAATCCGGTGAACGGGGCGGAGATTCCGGTGTGGATTGCGGATTATGTTTTGAGCACTTATGGCACGGGCGCGATCATGGCGGTGCCGGGTCATGATGAAAGGGATTATGAGTTCGCGTTGAAGTTTGAATTGCCCATCAAGCAAGTGGTTATGCCTCCGCAACATTACGGCGAAGAATCCGTGGTCGAAGCGAAAACAACGATGGATCAGGATCGGGAATCTGTGATTCATAAAATGGTTAAGATACCAGAGGCCAAGGGAGTTGATGATTTGGTCGGGATACACAAGGCCAAAGCCTTCGCCGGAGAGGGATTTGCTATTAATTCCGGGTTTTTGGATGGCTTGTCGACGCAGGATGCGAAGCGCAATATGATTGACTGGTTGGAGGAGAAGGGTTTGGGCAAAGGGAAGGTCAATTTCAAACTGCGGGACTGGTTGTTCAGTCGTCAGCGGTATTGGGGCGAGCCGTTTCCGATTGTTTGGGAAGATGGGAAACATCGGGCGGTGCCGGAGTCGGAGCTGCCGGTGTTGCCTCCGGATTTGGAGGATTTTAAACCGTCGGGGACGCCGGAGCCGCCGTTGAGCAAGGCGACGGATTGGGTGCGGCATTCGGAGACGGCGAAGCGCGAGTTGAACACGATGCCGCAGTGGGCGGGGTCGTGCTGGTATTACTTGCGGTATTGCGATCCGAACAATGCGGAGCGGTTCATTTCGAAAGAGGCGGATGAATATTGGATGGGCTCAGCCGGGAAGCCGGGTGGGGTGGATCTTTATGTGGGCGGAACGGAGCATGCGGTGCTGCATTTGTTGTATGCGCGCTTCTGGCACAAGGTGTTGTTTGATCTGGGTCATGTGTGCACGCCGGAACCGTTTCAGCGGTTGGTGAATCAGGGACTGATTTTGGGGGAGGACAGTCAGAAGATGTCGAAGTCGCGCGGGAATGTGGTGAACCCGGATGACGTCATTGAAGAGTATGGCGCGGATGCGTTGCGTTTGTATGAGATGTTCATGGGTCCGCTGGAGCAGGTGAAGCCCTGGTCGATGAAGGGGGTGGAAGGCGTGTATCGTTTCCTGGCACGGGTTTGGCGTCTGGTGATGGAGACCAATCAGGAAGGGGTGTGGACGCTTTCTCCTCAGTTGCAGGACGTGGCGGTGGACAAGAAGGTGAACAAGGTGGTGCATGAGACGATCAAGAAGGTCGGTGATGACATTGAGCGTTTGGGTTTCAACACGGCGATCAGTCAGATGATGGTGTTGACCAATGCGTTGACGCAGGTGGAGGTGCGGCCGGTTTCGGCGGTGATGACGTTGCTGCAGGTGTTGAATCCGTTTGCGCCACATTTGACGGAAGAACTGGCGGAGCGGATTGGCGCGGCGTTTCCAGAGTATGCGAAAGACGGATTGCTGGCGCATCAAACCTGGCCGAATTTTGATGAAGCGGCGTTGGTCGTTGATGAGGTGGAAATTGTGGTGCAGGTGAACGGCAAGCTGCGTGGGCGTTTGGTGGTGCCGAAGGATTATGATCAGGCGGCGCTGGAGCGTGAAGCGATGGCGATTGAGAAGGTGCAGGAGTTTGTCGTGGGACTGACGGTGCGGAAGGTGATCGTGGTGCCGGGCAAGTTGTTGAATATTGTGGCGAACTGAGCTGCCTTCGGCGGGGATCGGAGCTGGAAGATCAGAGATGGGGGTTGCTTTGAAGGCGACTTCTGGTTTGTGTCTTGGATGCGCGTGGCTTTGGTTCATTATTCGGCTCCTCCAGTGATTGGAGGGGTTGAGAGAGTTTTAGGGCAGCAGGCGAAGGTGTTGTTGAAGCATGGGCATGAGGTGGTCGTGGTCTGTGCGAATGAGGGGGCGATGGTGGAGGGGTGTGAGATGAGGGTGGTGGATTGGGGGGGGGGAGACCGACGGAACGTCGGTGGTCCGACGGATGAGATGAATGATGACCGACGTGACGTCGGTGGTCCGATTGGGACTGGGAGGGCCGATGAATCATCGGCCTTGGGCTTCTTGAATGTGGAGGAGACAATCGTCAAGCACAGGCACGTGCTGCCGCATTGGCATCAGGATGGAGTTTATGCATTTGTGACCTGGAGATTGGCGGACTCGTTGCCGGGACATGTGGTGAGAGGGTGGGAAATGGAGAAGGAGATTTGGTTGGGGCATCATCCGAAGCCTTGGACGGAAGACGTGGAGAGGGAGCATCATCGGAGGTTTTCGAAGCGGGTGAATGAGTGGCTGGACGGGGGAAGCGGGGAGTGTTTGTTGAGAAGGAAGGATTGTGCGGAAGTTGTGGTGGGAACATTGAGAAAGTTTGATGGGGTGAGGTATGATTTGTGTGCGTTTGTGGTGATGCCGAATCATGTGCATGTGGTGGCGAGGTTGAGGGAGGATTTTGGAATCGAGAAGGTGGTAAAAGGATGGAAGGAATGGTCGGCGAAGGGGATCAATGCGGTGTTAGGGAAGACGGGGAAGGTATGGGCGGTGGGGTATTTTGATCGTTTGGTGAGGGATGGTCGGCATTTGGGGAAGGTGGTGGATTATGTGGTGGGCAATCCGGCGAGGTTGAAGGGAGGGTTTGTGGTTTGGGTGGGTGAGGGGTTTGATGACCGACGGAACGTCGGTGGTCCGATTGAAGAGGTGACGACTGAAGACCGACGAAACGTCGGTGGTCCGACTGAAGGGCTGACGAATGAGGGCCGACGTGACGTCGGCGGTCCGAGTGGGGGTTGCCGAGGTGATGTTGTTCCCACTGGGAGGGCCGATGTGACATCGGCCTTGGGGGATTGCGTGGTGGTGATTGTGCACAACATGCTGACAATGCCGTTTGACGATGGGGCGGCGACGAGGTTGGGGGAGATGAGTGGTGAGTGCAGGATGATCAACTGGGTGCATGATGTGGATGTTTCGCGGGAGTGGTTTGAGCAACTGGGGTTTGTGGGGCGGCATGTGGCGGTTTCGGAGGCGAGGAAGGAGCTTTTGCGCGAAAGGCTGGGAGTGGAGGAGTGTTTGGTGGTGCCGAACGGGGTGGACGTTGGGGCGACGTTGGGGTGGTCGGAAAGGCTGGAGGGCTTGAAGCTGCTGGAGCGGGAGGTGGTGATGTTTCATCCGTCACGGGTGCTGGCGCGGAAGAACATGGAGTTGGGGATTCTTGTGGTGGAGGTGTTGAGAAAAAAACGCGGGGTGGATGCGGTTTATGTGGTTTCAGGGGCGCCTGATCCGCATCGGGTGGCTTCGGCGTCGTATGCGGCGGGATTGAGGGAGATGGTGATTGAAAAGGGCTTGGGCGACGCGGTCATTTTTGTGGGGGAAACGGGGGCAGTTTCGGATGAGGAGATGCAGGCGCTTTATGGATTGGCGGATGTGGTGTTTTTTCCGAGCAAGGCGGAGGGGTTTGGACTGCCGTTGGTGGAGGCGGCGTTGTTTGGGGTGCCGGTGTTGTGTTCGGACATTCCGCCGCACCGGGAAGTGGCGGGGGTGGATGCGGAATTTTTTGGACTTGATCAGAGCGCGGAGACGGTCGCAGAGCGGGTGATGTCGATGGTGGGAGCAAGATCGAAGGGCCGGAGAGAGGCGGCGACCCGATATGGTTGGGATCGCATTTATCAGGATTATCTTGAGCCTTTGCTTAAGGAACGCTAAGAAGATGAAACAATTATGGCGCAAACTTCCCATCCCCACGATGAACAGGTGCAGCAAATCGTTGCTGCGAGTCATGCGAACCCATTCGGTTATCTGGGACCGCAGCGGTCTGACGATGGCGGAATGACGGTGCGGGCGATCCTGCCGGGGGCGCAGGGGATGGTGGTGGTGATGAAGAAATCGGGCGAGCGGATCGGGGCTTCAAGGTTGCATGAGGATGGCTTGTTTGAGGCGCGGCTTTCGGGAGAAAATTGGGGCAAGGGTTATGCGCTGGAGTGGTCGGTGGGCGAGGGACAGGTGGTGGTGAAGGACGATGCGTATGCGTTCGGGTTGTGCCTGGGCGACCAGGACATGTATTATTTCCGTGAGGGACGGCATCAGCGTCTTTATGACGTGCTGGGGGCGCACCCCAAGGTGATGGACGGTGTGGAGGGGGTGATGTTTGCGGTGTGGGCGCCAAATGCGCGTCGAGTGTCGGTGATCGGCGATTTCAACAACTGGGATGGTCGCGTGCATCCAATGCGGAACCGGATTGAGGCGGGGTTGTGGGAGATTTTTGTGCCAGGAATTGGTTTGTATGCGCATTACAAGTTTGAGCTGGTGGGGGCGCATGGCAATTTGTTCAACAAGTCGGATCCGTTCGCGTTTTTCTCGCAAAACGGGGCGCAGACGGCTTCGCTGACCTGGGATTACAACAAGTATGAGTGGCGGGATGCGGCGTGGATGAAGCGTCGCGGGGAGGTCGATCCTTACAAGATGCCGATGAGTGTTTATGAGGTGCACTTGGGATCGTGGAAGCGCGGTCAGGACGGATTGCCGCTGACTTATCGGGCCTTGGGCGAGCAGTTGATTCCTTATGTGAAGGGACTTGGGTTCACGCATATTGAGCTGATGCCAGTGAGCGAGTTTCCGTTTGATGGATCGTGGGGGTATCAGGTGAGCGGGTATTATGCACCGACGTCGAGGTTTGGCGGTCCGGATGAGTTCCGCGATTTTGTGGATCGCTGTCATGAAGAAGGCATCGGGGTGATTGTGGACTGGGTGCCAGCGCACTTTCCAAAAGATGCGCATGGTTTGGCGAAGTTTGATGGGACGGCGTTGTTCGAGCATGCGGACCCGCGTCAGGGCGAGCACATGGATTGGGGGACGTTGATTTTTAACTATGGTCGCAATGAGGTGAAAAATTTCCTGATCGCGAATGCGTTGTTTTGGCTGGAGCATTATCACATTGACGGCATTCGTGTGGATGCGGTGGCGTCGATGTTGTATCTGGATTACTCACGCGAACATGGGCAGTGGATGCCGAACCGCTTTGGTGGTCGTGAAAACCTCGAAGCGATCGAGTTCCTGAAGGAGTTGAACCAGCTTTGTTATGCGAATCATCCGGGCGTGTTGATGATTGCGGAGGAGAGCACGGCATGGCCGGGTGTGTCGCGTCCGGTGAGTGCGGGCGGACTGGGTTTTGGCTTCAAGTGGAACATGGGCTGGATGAACGATTCACTCAGCTACATCGAGAAGGAACCGATTCATCGGAAGTATCATCATGGCGAGGCGACGTTCTCGATGTTGTATGCTTATGATGAAAATTTTGTGCTGGTGCTGAGTCACGATGAGGTGGTGCACGGCAAGGGATCGATGATCGACAAGATGCCCGGCGATCGCTGGCAGCAGTTTGCAAATTTGCGGATGTTTTATGGCTGGATGTGGACGCATCCGGGGAAAAAATTGTTGTTCATGGGCAGTGAGATTGGTCAATGGAAGGAATGGAACCATGATCGCGAGCTTGATTGGGCGGTGTTGTTCGGTGAGGAGCACCGTGGATTGCAGAAATTTGTGGGTGATTTGAACCGGTTGTATACCGGGGTGCCAGCGTTGCATCGGGTGGATCATCAGCCGGGCGGATTTCAGTGGCTGGATGCGAATGCGTGGCAGGACAGTGTGTTTGTGTTTACCCGGTCGGCTCCTGGTGAGGGGACGGTTTATGTCGCGGTGAATGCGACGCCGGTGCTGCGCGAAGGTTATCGGATGGGAGTGGCGGAGGGTGGGTTTTACCGCGAGTTGCTGAACAGTGACGCGGCTTGTTACGGCGGTTCGAATGCGGGGAACGGGGCGGGGCTGGATGCTCAGCAGGTTTCCTGGCAGGGCCAGCCGTGGTCGGTGGTGATGACGCTGCCGCCTTTGGCAACAGTGGTGCTGGCGCGGGCTTAGGCGTAGCGTAAGGGTAGATCCGCGCTGCGTATCAGGGTTGCTACAACAGAGGTTGTGGCGAGGTTGAGGGACACGGGTGAGTTTTGTCCGGGAGGTGTCATTTTTTTATTGGAACGACTATGAGTTTGCCAAAGATCGCGGGTCTTGAATTGCAGGAGTTGATCGGCAGCGGAAGCTGTGGGGCGGTCTACCGGGCGGTGTCGGCTTCAACGCACGAGGAGTGCGCGGTGAAGGTGTTCAGTTCGATGAGCATCAACCGGAAGTTGCTGTCGATTGTGCTGAACGGGATGCAGTCGATGCCGGAGCATCCGGGGTTGTTGCGACCGGTGATGTTTAACTTTGATCAGAGTCCGTATTTTTGTGCGATGCCGCTGGTGGGGTTCATGACCACGGATGGGTCGGGCAAAAAAGTGTGGGACACGCCAACGCTGGAGACCTGCTGTGGCAAGGTGGCGGCGGGGGAGGCGTGGCGCTATCTTTACGAGGTGTGCGATGCGATGGCGTGGTTGCACAAACACAACCTGGTGCATTGCAATTTGAAACCGTGCAATGTGTTGCTGGAGAACAGTGAGACCAGCGCGACGCGGATTACTGATCCGCTGCAGGGATGGATTCAGGGGATTCATCACTTTGAGGTGACCGATCATTTTATGCATGTGCCGCCGGAGCAGGTGGACACGCCGGATCAGCTGGCGGTGAATGGATCGCGCTGGGATGTGTATGCGTTTGGGGTGCTGGCGTATCGGTTGTTGAACGGCAAGTTTCCGCGTGCGGGTGAGGTGTATGAGGTGGAGATGCAGAAGGTGAAGGCATCGAACGGCATGGGCGCTTTGGATGGCAAGGCGGTGATGGCGGCGGTGAAAGCGCAAAAGACCGTGGAGTGGCCGGCGGCACCGGTGGACAAATGGGACGCGCGGCGGCGTGAGGTCATTGATGGGTGTCTGATGCTGGAGATGAATGACCGCTGGGCAGATTTGCGTGAGGTGATGCGGGAGTTTGAAAAGTTGGAGGCGGATTTTCTTTTGGAGGATGCACGGGAGAAGATTGAGATCGAGAAGGTGCGGCAGGCGCGCAAGGTGTGGTTGTTGAGGTCGGCAGCGATGGTGTTGGGGGCGGCGTTTGTGGTGGCGGTGGTGTATGGTTCGTATCGGTATTTCAGCACGCTGGACCGGGCGAAAGAGGCGGAAAGCACCATCGTGGAGAATGCGGCGGATCATTTGAATCAGGTGACGGCGCTGGAGACGACGAACATTGATTTGTCGCAGGCGAAACAACAGGCGGAGGAAGCGAAGCGGGTGGCAGATGCGAATTTGCAGATGTCGCAGGTGGCGGTGGACAATTTGCTGACGCAGATTTTGGAACTTCCAACCGGGTTGGGGTTGGACTCAGGATTGTCGGACAAGCCGATTGCGGATGCGTTGTCGTTTTACGAGAAGGAGCGGGAGAATTTCAAGGACAATGAAGCGTTGTTGCCAGAGCGGGCGCGGAATTATTTCAACTCGGCGCAGTTGTTGATGCGGCAGCAGAAGCGGGCGGAGGCTTTGAGTTTTTTCCAGCAGGCGAGGGAGGTGTTGCTGGAGTTGTTGAGCAAGGAGCCTGGGCATGTGGATGTGCCGAGGCGTCAGGCGTTGTTGGGGAAAACGTGCCGGTGGTTGGGGGCGTTTCGCGCGGAGGACGGATTGCGCTCCGAGGCATTGGCGATGTTCAGGGAGTCGGTGCAGTATTTGCAACCGGCATTGGCGGCAGATCCGGGCAATCGGGCGACTCGGGAGGAGACGGCGACGGCTTTTTATGAGTTGGGCAAACGGTTGCGTCGGGATGGCGACACGGGGTCGGCGGTGGAGGCGTTGAACAACGTGCCGATCATTCTGGCAAAGGAGCATTTGCCGGATGATGCGCTGAGCGAGATTGAGCAATTTTTGGTGGCGCGCAGTCAGATTGAGCAGGCGCTGGCGCTGCGCGACAAGGGCGAGGTGGATGAGTCGATGAGGGTGTTGTTCGATGCGATGGAAGTGATGGTGAAGCTGGTGGAGAAGGCGGCACCGAACAACAAGGAGCAGGCGCTGACGCTGGCGGAGGCTTATGTGGAGTTTGGCGGGGTGATTTCCGGGAAGCTGGGGAGTTCGGATGCAAAAGAGGCGCAGACCGAGGCACAGGCGATTTTGATGGAGTTGCTGCGTGTGCATCCGCAGTGGGCAGAGGCGAGGTTTTTGCTGGCGAAAAGTTATGGGGAAGTGGCCGGGCTGGAGCGCAATGAAGGTCATGGACCTGAGGCGTTAAGGCGGCAAACGACGGCGGTTCAGACCTTGGCAGAGTTGAGTCGGGACAACCCGGAGAACACGCGGTTTCTCGTGGAGTTGGCGCGTCAGCAGGGTCAGCATGCGCAGATGTTGTGTGAGTTGGGCAAGGCGAAGGATGGGGTGGCTCTGGTGTCGGAGGCGGTGACGGCGCTTGAGGGGTTGATCGATCAACGTTCGGATGCGTTGGATGAACTGGATCGCAAGACTTGCGGGGTTTTGCTGGCGCAATTGTTGGGGATTCGGGGGTATGCGGGCGAGACTGCGAAGGACATGGAGCTGGCGAAGTCATCTTTCGCCAAGGCATCCGAACAATGGCAGGCGATGGAGACGAAACACGGGAAGGAAGATGTCATTGAGCAGGGGTTGGAATGGACGGCCGGCAAATTGAAGAGCCTTAAATGAGGGTTGATGAATTTTTGAGCTCTGTTAATATGAACAGTGTTCGATATTTTAAACAAGCCGATTCGAGGTCGTGGAGCTGAGGGAAATCCCTTGGAGAGGTTTGTTTCTCTTCGCGTCGAGTATGACGACGGAGAGGCACCGGGCAGGGTGGAGACGAAGGTGTTCGTAGATCATTCGAGTTCGGTGATTTCGAAGAACGAGAGTCCTGATCTCGGGATGATGGCGAGTGTTAATCCTTATCGGGGTTGTGAGCATGGGTGTGCTTATTGTTATGCGAGGCCGACCCATGAGTATCTGGGTTTTGGTTCGGGGGTGGATTTTGAGTCGCGCATCATGGTAAAAACGGAGGCACCAAAGCTGCTGAGGGCGACGTTGATGAAACCCCGGTATCGGGTGGTGCCGGTGACGATGAGCGGGGTGACGGATTGTTATCAGCCTTTGGAGAAGAAGCTGAGGGTCACGCGTGGATGTCTGGAAGTGTTTGCGGAATTTCGGCATCCGGTGGCGATCATCACGAAAAATCATCTGGTGACGCGCGATGTGGATTTGTTGAGCGAGCTGGCGAAGTTTCAGGCGTCGATGGTGTATGTGTCGATCACATCGTTGGATGCGGATCTGGCGCACAAGCTGGAGCCGAGGGCCTCGTCGCCGAAGATGCGACTGGAGGCGGTGAGGTTATTGAGGGCGGCGGGAGTGCCAGTCGGGGTGTCGGTGGCACCGATGATTCCGGGGCTGAATGATCACGAAATTCCGGCGATTTTGGAGGCGGCGGCGCAGGCAGGGGCGATGGCGGCTTTTTATTCAGTAGTGCGGCTGCCGTTTGGAGTGAAGGAGGTATTTGCGGAGTGGTTGGAGACGCATTTTCCGGATCGGAAGGAGAAAATTTTGGGGCGGATTAGGGAATCGCAGGGGCAGACGATGTCGCATCCAGAATTTGGAAAACGACTGAGCGGAGTCGGGGTGTGGGCAGAGCAGGTGGCGCAGTTGTTCCGGGTGGGGATGATTCGAAGCGGGCTGGCGAAGATGGAGCGTCCGAAGCTGAGCAATGCGGCTTTTCGCAGGCCGGGGGAGCAGATGCAGTTGGAGCTGGTGGGTGTGTAGCTGGCAACAGGAGTGGGAGATGTTTGGGGGAAAAGTAGTGTCTTACGGAAAGGTTTATGGTTTACTGGACGATTCTTTTGATTCCTCCCATGCGCATTCTTCTGGCATTTGATAAATTTAAAGGGTCACTGACGGCTGTTCAGGTGGCTGAAGCGGCGCAACGTGGTTTGCAGCGGTCCTGGCCGGAGGTTGAGGTGGTGGTGAGTCCGATTGCAGATGGCGGTGAAGGGTTTACGGAGGCGGTTTTGAGTGCGTGTGAGGGTGAGGGGCGGTGGATGGACGCGAAAACGCATGATGCCCAGGGGCGGCCGATGAAGTCGCGGTATGGAATCGTGCAACGTGATGGCGAGGCCGAGGCGGTGATGGAAATGAGCGCGGCCTCGGGGCTGGCGTTGGTGAAGGATCTGCCGTTGAACCCGCATCTGGCGAGCACGTATGGGACGGGCGAGATGATGTTGCATGCGCTGGATCAGGGCGTGAAGCGGCTATTGATTGGCATCGGCGGAAGTGCGACCAATGACGGGGGTTGCGGGATGGCGATGGCATTGGGTTGCCGGTTTTTGGACAAGGACGGGGCGGAGTTGGGATGTTTGCCGGCAGATCTGGATGTGCTGGATCGGATTGATGCGTCGGGGATGACAAAATGTGAGGTGCTGGTGGCCTGTGATGTCGACAATCCATTGCTTGGCGAGAAGGGGGCGTCAACGGTTTATGGTCCGCAGAAAGGCGTGCAGGAAGTAGGGTTGTTTGATGGAAGATTGCAGCGTCTGGCCGAGGTGGTGAAACGCGATTTGGGATGTGATCACCGGTTGGTGCCTGGAGCGGGGGCGGCGGGTGGATTGGGTTTTGGGCTGATGAGTTTTTGCGGGGCCGAACTGCGGGGGGGATTTGATATTGTGGCGGATCTGAGCGGGTTGCGGGCAAGGATTGAACAAGCGGATCTGGTGATCACGGGGGAAGGGCGGATGGATGGTCAGACCTTGCATGGAAAGGGTCCGCATGGAGTGGCGCTGATGGCGCGGGAGTTGGGCAAGCCGGTGGTGGGGATCGCGGGCATGGTGGAGTCGGATGCCGGACTGGAGGCCTGTTTTGATGGATTGGTGCAGGTCAAACCGGAGTCGATGAGCTGCGAGGAGGCGATTGCCAATGCGGCGGTATTGGTGGAGGAAACCGTTGCGCAGCGGGCAGACTGGCTTAAGGACTTGGTCTCAAATCGTTAGACTCAAGCATTCATTTTATGATGGCGAAGAAAGTTGTGTTGTTGTTTGCGGGCCAGGGTGCCCAGAAAGTTGGCATGGGCAAAGATCTTGCGGAGGCCAATCCCAAGGCAAAGGCGTTGTTCGATCGGGCGGATGAGGTGCTGGGGTTCAAGCTTTCCGAGGTGATGTTTGAAGGGCCGATGGAAGAGCTGACCCGGACCTCGCGTTGTCAGCCTGCGTTGTATGTGCAGGGATTGGCTTTGCTGGAAGTGTTGCGTGAGAAGATGCCGGATCTTGAGGTGGCGGCGTGTGCGGGCTTGTCTTTGGGAGAATTCACGGCTCACGCGGCAGCGGGCACGTTTGATTTTGAGACGGGTTTGAAGCTGGTGCATCAACGCGGGACATTCATGGAAGAGGCTTGTGAAGCCACCGAAGGCGGAATGGCGGCGATGATCGGCGGAGAGGAAAGCGCGGTGCGCGAACTGGCGGCGGAGTGTCATGTGGATGTAGCGAATTTGAATGCGCCGGGGCAGATCGTGTTGAGCGGCGGCGTTGAAGGCATCAAGGCGGCGGTGGCAGGGGCGAAAGACAAGGGGATTCGCAAGGCGGTGGAGTTGCCGGTGGCCGGGGCGTATCACAGTCGTTTGATGAAACCGGCGCAGGACAAGCTGGCGAAGGTTTTGGAGACGGTGGAATTGAAGCTTTCGGAGATTCCTGTGATCAGCAATTTTGAAGCGGATGCGGTGACCAGTGAGATCGTGATCAAGAACACGCTGGAGCGTCAGGTGACGGGTTCGGTGCGCTGGAGTGAGTCGATGCAGCTTTTGTTGAACGGGGGTTACGATACTTTCCTTGAGCTGGGTCCTGATGGCACACTGGCGGGGTTGATGGGCCGCATTCAGAAGGGCGTGGACATCACGACGTTGAAGGATGCGGCGAGTGTCGATGCTTATGTGGCTGCGGCGAATGGCTGAGAGCGGCTAGTGGAAGGATACTCCTGATGGCGCGGTTTTGGCGGTTATGTCGAAATCCGTGCTGTGACATGACAACCTGCCGCAATAAACCCTACCGGGCAGGCGTATCAATATCATTGCCGTCCTCCCGAATCTGGAACCGTGACCTTATGAACATCAATCGCCGTCGTTTTATTCTCCGATCCCTGGGTGCCTCGTTGGCATTGCCTGGACTGTCTTCCTTGATGGCCAATTCGGTGGGGGGGAACTCTGCGGTTCAGGTGGCCAAGGGTGCGGGAGTTGGCGCTCGACGTTTTGTGGCCGTTGGCAATCTGCTCGGTTTTCAGGTGAAGCAGCTTTTTCCAACCACCCAAGGGCGAAACTACGAGAAGACCACGCTGCTCGAGCCATTATGGGAAAATCGCGATCAGTTGACGGTTTATCGTGGTCTTGATCACGGTGTTAAAGGGGGTCACTTCGCGGTGCATTCGTTCCTTTCCGGCGTGCTCAATTCGGAAGCGCAAAATCGTCCCGATGGCAATGTCTCCATCGATCAGTTTCTTGCGGATGAAGTCGGGTATCACACGCGCTTCCCTTCGCTCACGGTCGGTTCCGAGGGCGGAATTCATGGCGGCTGCCAAATTGCCTGGACCAAGTCTGGCGTGCGCGTTCCTCCTGTTACAGGTCCCGCCCAACTTTTTGAAAAACTCTTTGTCAGCGACTCGCCCGAGCGTCAGGCCAGCCGGGTTCAGGACAATCAGGTTCAGGCTTCGATTCTTGATGCGGTTTTGGGAGATGCCAATCGCCTTGCCCGTCAGGTGAACAAGGAGGACAAGGACAAGCTCGACGAGTATATGACCTCCATTCGCGATGTGGAAAAACGTTTGGAACTGCGTCAGCGTTGGGATCATCAACCAAAGCCGGAAGCGCCGTTTGGCAAGCCTGCCAACCGCAATCCGGTAGAGGATTTGCCGCTGCTTTATGAGTTGATCGCTCTTGCTTTGCAGACGGATTCCACCCGCATTGCGACATTGGAAATCGGCGGAGATTTCATGCCGCAGCACCTCGGCATCAAAAAGGATTATCATGGTCTTTCCCACCACGGCAACGACCCGGAAGCCATCGCCAACCTCATCGCGCTGGAGAAATACCAGATCATGCATTTCGGCAAATTCATCAATCGCCTGTCGAACATTCAGGATGGCGAGCGCACGTTGCTTGACTC
Source organism: Phragmitibacter flavus (assembly GCF_005780165.1). Taxonomy (NCBI): domain Bacteria; kingdom Pseudomonadati; phylum Verrucomicrobiota; class Verrucomicrobiia; order Verrucomicrobiales; family Verrucomicrobiaceae; genus Phragmitibacter; species Phragmitibacter flavus. Next base: position 363,924 of record NZ_VAUV01000005.1, read on the forward strand.
GACCGCCGTGCTTTTCGGCAGCGGCATTGGCGATGCCAACTCGCACCGCAACTCCGATTTGCCGATCATCCTTGCCGGTGGTGGGTATAAGCATGGTGAGTTCCGTGAAGTGCCACGCGAAGGGATCAACAAGGTTCCCCTTTGCAATCTTTATGTCGACATCGCCCAGAAGATGGGCGTGGAGACGGATTCCTTCGGCAGCAGCACCGGTCGTTTCTCCTGATGCGCTTTTTTCATCAGGTCCGCTTGATCGCCGTCGTTTTGGCGATGGGTTTCAGCTTCGCCGCTCATGGAGAGGAAAAAGCTGCAAAGCTGCCGTCGGCCTCATCACCGGCAAAGGCTCCGTCAGAGTCAAAGCCTGCGGTTGCCGAACCTGAGGCTAAGTCAGTGCCTCCCGCCGTTTCGACCGCGAATCCCAAGCCTGCGGAGGCTGAGGCACCGCCCCCCGCCGCGCAATCCTCGCCTCCAGCCAAGCCGATCCCGCCGCGCGAACTGGTGCTGCAATTTCTCTCTTCTTATTGCCTCGAATGCCACGACAGCGATGTGCAAAAGGGTGACCGCGACTTTGCTCTTTTTGGTCTGCCGCTCAGCAAAGAGGCCGATCTGATCGAAGCCAAGGACATCATTGACCAGCTCACGCTGAAAGAGATGCCGCCGAAGAAGTCCGACCAGCCTTCCGATGAAGAACGCATCGCCATGGTCCGCGCCTTGCGCGAAGGGGTTGTGGCCGCCCGGGGCAAGATTCAGAGCACCGGCTCCCGCACGGTCATGAGGCGCCTCTCCAGTCGCGAGTATGAGTCAACCTTGGCCACGCTTTTTGGACGACGCGTGGACACGCTCGGACTCACCGCCGATTTCCCGAAGGAGAAAACCAGTCATCACATCGACACCATTGGCCAGACCTTGGTGACTTCCGGCTTTCTTGTGGATCAGCATTTTCAGTCGGCCAACCGGCTGGTTGAAATGCGGCTCGGCAAACCGTCGATGCAGCCGCAGGAGTGGCACTTCAACGGCCACTTTGTGCAATACGAAGAGCTGCAAGGTTCACACAAGGACGCTTTTAACTTTGGCTATTTGAACCTCTATGAACAGCCCAACACCGACACCCGTCAGGGCGGCTACGGCCATATCGAAGACTTCCTCAAAGGCGTGCCTGTGTCTGGATTGTATGACATCGAAGTTGAAGCCCAGGCCATGCACCGGGACACCCACTATGATCCCGAGATCTTCGGCATCGATTTTTCCGAGCCTTTCATCCTTGGCATCGTTCCTGGCGACGTTACCAAGGGCCACATCCATTATCCGCAGGCGATCGAACCTTTGCTCGCCAGCAAGACGGTCCCGGATTCGCGCACCCGGCTTGGCTTCCGCGTCTGGTTGGAAGCTGGACAAACACCGCGCTTCATCTTTCCCAATGGCCCCTATGAGTCGCGGGCCTCGGTCATCACCGTGAACAAGCGCTATAAGGATGAATTCAAAGCAAAGATTCCCTCATCGCTCGTTGGTCGTGCGCACATTCTGCGCGAAGGTAAGCTGCCGCACATCCGCATCAGCGACATCAAGATCAAAGGCCCTGTGCAGGAGAAAGGTGGCAGCGTCGAGGAGGTGGCGGTATTCGGCAGCGAAGGCTTCAAAGCCGAGCGCGCGATGGATCAGCTTTATGCTTTTGCCGAAAAGGCCTATCGTCGCCCGCTGGACGACACTGACCGGCAGCCCATCCGTGCGCTTTATGAGAAACGGGTTGCAGAAAAAGCCAGTCCGCGTCAGGCCGCCTTGGATGCCTTGAAGCTGATCCTTTGTTCGCCTTCTTTCCTCTATCTCAGCGAGGTCACCGAAGAATCTGAGAAGGCATTGAAACCCCATGACCTTGCTTCACGCCTCTCCTATGCCTTATGGACGGCACCGCCGGATGCTGAATTGCTGCAGGTCGCCAAGTCAGGCAAGCTTGCCGGGGAAGAAGAGTTGAAAAAGCAAGTGCAACGCATGCTTTCGGATGAACGCGTTTCCAATTTTGTAAACGATTTTCTGGATAGCTGGCTCAATCTTCGGGACCTCGGCAGCCAGCCGCCCCCGCGCGAGACCAACCGTGCTTATTATGCGGAAGATCTTCCGGCATCCATGAAGAAAGAGATCCGTCTTTTTTTCACCGACCTGCTCAAAAACAACGGTCCCGTGACCAACTTTATCGATGCTGACTACACCTTTGCGGACAAAAAGCTGGCTGCGGTTTACGACATTCCCGAGAAGAAAACGTTGCGCCTCGCCGATGGATTCAAGAAGGTCAGTCTCAAAGGCAATTCGCGCCGTGGTGGGCTGCTTGGAATGGCCGGGGTGCTGACAGTCAGTGCCAATGGCGTGGAGACTTCACCGGTCACGCGAGGGGTTTGGGTGAGTGAAAACATTCTCGGCTACCAGCCGCCACCGCCGCCTGATGAAGTTCCTGCGATTGATCCTGATGTCAGCGGCGCCACCACCATTCGTGAACGGCTCGCCAAACACAGCCTCGACCGCACCTGCGCTGAGTGCCATCGCAAGATCGATCCCCTGGGCTTTAGTCTGGAGACATTCGATCCCGTCGGTCGCTGGCGGGACACTTATCCGAAGCCCAAGAAAAAAGAACTTCCTGCGCCGAAGATCGATTCCACCGGGGAATTTCCCTCGGGTGAAACCTACAAGGATTTTGCCGGATTTAAGAAGATCATTCGCGACACGCGTGCCGACTTTTTCACCCGGCATCTGATCAAGCAGGTGCTCAGCTACTCCACCGGGCGGCACATGGAGATCGCTGATGAAGCAGAGATTGAAGCGATTCAGGAGAAGGTGAAAAAGGAAAAGCTCGGCCTGCGCAGTCTGTTGGTCGCGTGCCTGACCAGTGAGATTTTCCGTTCAAGGTAAAGCGGTGTTGTTCGCGGTTTCGTATTCGATAAACAAGATGTGCTGTTCATGTTGAGTGGAGACAACTACAGTTGCGAATTACGCTGTCCTTCCTGTTTCCATGAACTCGACTGATGAACCTTCGGATCAACCTGTGTCGCCACCGTCCGACCCCGCTTCCGGGCCGGTGGTTCCGCCAGTGGTGACGCTCACGCATGAGCCTGGAATGCCGCCGGTGTCGTCTGCCAGTGGGGTGCAGGATTCATCCAAAACCGGTCGATGGTTTGAGGCCTGGAAAAAGATCGGCGGCGGATCATTGATGGTGAGTTTGTTGATTCACGCGGGATTGCTGATCGTAGCGGCGTTTGCGGTGCAGACGATCGTGCATGAAGATGCGGTCGATTTTCTTTCGGGAGGCGGCAGCAAGGCATCGGAGGCGGCGAGTCAGGCGATGACCCAGCAGGTGCAGACCAAGAAGCGCAACAGTTTCCAACGCAGCCTGCCCATGCAGCGGGTGGTGTCGAGTTCGGATTCGGCCTCCATCAAGCTGCCTGATGCGGCGACGGATGCGGTGGATATTCCAGAAATGAGCAGCCTTCTCTCGGCGGGCAGCATGGGCAGTGGGGGATTTGGATCGGCGGGAGCGGGCGGAGGATTTGGTGCGGGGGTGGGCATTGGAGGACTCAAGGGGAAGATCTCTTTTTTTGGTCTCTCAACACCATTGGATCGTGTGGTTTTTGTGCTGGATTATTCGATTTCAATGAAGCCGAATCAACTGGACCTGGTGGTGGCCGAAATGGGCAAGACATTGAAAGTGCTGCCGCCCAAGGCGGAGTATCAGGTGATTTTGTTTGCGGGCGGTGCCCGATTTGCATCGGATGACTGGACGGTGGATTCGCAGCACCGATACGACCGGATCGTGCTGCATCGCAGGAAGAAGTTCCGCTTCTATTCGCCGACCAACTCCTTCATGGATTATGCGTTTGAAGGCAAGGATGACGAATTGCCGGAGGATCGCTGGATCAGCGCCAATGCTCACAATGTCAAACGCACCATGGAGAACCTTGAGGCGAAAAAGACCTGGAGCGGCACTGACTGGCGCTGGGGTTTCAAGATGGCGATGAACATGAATCCACCGCCGAAGGTGATTTATTTTATGACCGACGGCTTGATGGACAGGGCGGCGGAGGCGGTGGATGTGATTCTCGACTACAACAAAAACGTCCGCAAATCGAACACGCAATTCAACACCCTTTTGATGCACACGAAAGCGGGGAGCGAGCACATGGCGAAGCTGGCAAAGGGGTCGTCGGGACGGTTCACCATGGTGTTCAATGATGGCAGTTCGGTTGATGGCGATACCTACTTCAAAGATCGCGAGAAGTATGATGCGAAGTTGAGGTGAAGTAAGGGATGCGTAGGTTGCTGGGCTGCATTTTTTCCTTGAACCGGCTCGTCAGTGAGTGTCGACCTTGATTGATGCGTCGACTATTGAGAGAGGCCGACGTCTCAAATTGGTCATGGATACGAGAAGTCATTTGCCGCCGCCCGCGTCGCTGTGTATTTCTTGGAAGGGGCACTGAGTGGTGCCTGATCGAATCGCTTGTTGTCTTTGCTTCGTTATGAACCAGCCTCCCCGTCGCAAAGCACCGACTGAGCAGCCTTTGCTGGTGCTGGTGGAGGAGGCAACCCATCTGCTGCGGCGGTTGCCGTTGGGGGCATGGTTGGGATATTTTGTGGGGACCGCGCCGCTGGTGGTGTATTTGTTTTATTTTTGGACCGACATGTCGCGCTCGGCCAATGCCATGGGGCGCGTGGTGGAATCGTCATTGATCCTGGCCTTGCTGTATGGATGGATGAAGGTGTGGCATGCAGTGTTTTGTGGAAAGATGATGTCAGTTCTCGAGGCGAGTGAGCCGAATGGAGATGAGGGTTCCCCCATGTCGTTGAAGGGGTGGGTGAAGCTGATCGGGGGGCAGATGCTCATTCATGCAACGATGCCGGTGGTGATGTTGCTTTCCTTGGTCGCCGTGCTGCCGTTTGGCTGGGTGTATGCGTTTTATCACAATGTGTCGGCACTGGCCTGGGGGCATTTTCAGAAGGGGGGGACGACGCGGGAATTGATGGGATTGGCACTGGCGCAATCGCATCGGGCACCAGTTCAGAATCATTTGCTGATTTCGGTGATCACAGCCTTGGCGGTATTGATTTATGCGAATTGTTTTTCTGGATTGGCCACGGCGTTGATTTTGTCGAAATCGATCACCGGGACGGAGAATGCTTTTAGCTCCAATGCTTTTTTGTTCATGAGTTCGTCGTTTCAAGTATTACTGATTGGATTGAGCTACATGGTGATCAATCCGCTGGTGAAGGCGATGTATGCGTTGCGGTGTTTTTATGGCGTGTCGTTGCGAACAGGCGCGGATATGAAGGCGTCACTGCGGATCTTGACGCGGTCGAAGGCAGCAGTGGTGGCACTGATGATGGCGATGTCTTTTGGCTCGATGGGGGGGATGCAGGCGGAGGAGGTGGGCAGTTCGGATGATGGCGTGGTGTTGGAGGAATCGATCCGACAGGTGTTGCAGGGGAGTGAATATCAATGGCGTCTGCCGCGTGACAGTGGCGGGCAGAGTGAAACGGAAGATTCATGGATCGCTTCGATGTTGCGCTGGATCGTGGATGGCATCAGTGAAGCGTTTGATGGAGTTGGCAAGATGTTTGGAAATTTGATGGACTGGTTGTTCCGGCGGGATCAACCCCTGACGGGTTTTGATGGTGGAGGCGGTGGCACGGAATGGATGGTGTGGTTGCCGCGCTTGCTATGGGTGATGGTGATTGCGTTGGTGGTCGGGCTGGGATGGATGATCTATCGCCATTGGAGGCTGGCGCGTCGCACGGCGGAGGTGGAATCGGCCGATGTGCCGGTGGAGATCAATCTTGAGGCGGAGCATGTGGTGGCGACGCAGTTGCCGGAGAACGAATGGCTGCGTCTGGCGCGGGAGAAGGCGAAGGAGGGGGATCTGCGGCTGGCCTTGCGTGCGCTGTTCCTGGCGACGCTGGCGCATTTGGGGGAGAAACGGTTGCTGACGATTGTGGGATCAAAGTCGAATGGCGATTATGTTCGTGAACTGGGGTGGCGGGCGCGTGGTCGTGATGGGCTGCATGAGGGGTTTCAGGAGCAGGTGCGGGTGTTTGAGCAGGTGTGGTATGGCTGGCATGAGGTGGGCGAGGATTTGATGGCGAAGTTTGAACAACAGCATGAAAGGATCACCTCCCATGCGTCTTAGTCGGAATCAGCCACTGTTGATGGGCGCGTTGATCGCGGTGCTGTTGGGCACGGCGTGGTTGTTTTCGCGGGTGCTGGAAATGCGGTTTGAATCGGGGACGGTGTATCCGCCTTACTCAACCTTGCGGGCTGATCCGCTGGGATCGAAGGCATTGTATGAGTCGCTGGATCGGCTGCCGGGAATGGAGGTGAGGCAGAATTTTCGGAGCCTGGAAAAACTCCATGGCAAGGTTGGGGAGACCTTGGTGTTGTTGGATTTGAAGCCGAGCACCTGGGTGGATGGGTTGGTCATAAAAGGGAAGGATTTGCAAAGATATGCCGTTGAAGGCGGTCGGGTGGTGATGACTCTTGATGGCGCTGGCATGGGCATGGCAAGGATTGGCGAGGAGGCACGCCAGCAGCGATTGGAACGTGAGAAAGAGCGTCAGCGCAAAGCTCGCAAAGATAAAGATAAGGATGGAAAAGAGATCTCGGATGAGGACTTGAAGAACTTAGGTCTGGAGTTGCCCGATTCGCTGGCAAAGGTAACTGGATTGGAAGTCTCCGGTGGCAAGTTCATGTTGACGAGCAAAGGTGGGAAGCCTTTAAAGAAAGAGGAAGGGCTAAAGCTGGATGATGCGAAACTTCCGCTGTGGTATAGCGGAACCTCTCTTGAAGTTGACGAGAAGGTCAAAGCGGATTGGAAGGTTTTGGCCACGGTGAACGGGGATCCGGTGATGGTGGAAAAAAGCGCGGGTCGCGGCAGCATGGTGGTGTGCACTGACAGTTATTTTGTGAGCAATGAGGCGTTGTTGAAGGAGCCTGCGCCAGAGTTTTTGTTGTGGTTGATGGGTGGCAATTCAAGCACGGTGATCTTCGATGAAACGCATTTGGGAACGAAGGAATCGCCGGGGATCATGGCGCTGGCGAGGCGCTTTCGATTGCATGGGTTTTTTGTGGGCGGGCTGCTGCTGTTTGGATTGTTTGTCTGGCAGGCGAGTTCGAGTCTGGTGCCACAGAGGGGAAGTGATCGTGGTGATGGATCGGTTTCTGGTCAAGGCGCGACGGCGGGGTTGGTGAGTTTGTTGAGACGCGGAGTGTCGCGTCGGCAATTGCTGTCGAAGTGTTTTGAGGCTTGGGACAAAGGCGCGTTGGTGAAGTCTCCGGCGATGCAACGACGGATGGAGGAGGCACGGGTGTTGCTGACTCAGCAGGCAGGTGAGCGGATGTCGCGCGGGGCGCTGCGAAAAGGGTATGCGCAACTGAGTGCGGTGCTCAAGTCACGGGCGGGATAACCATTGATTTTTGCTAACTCAACAACTTACTTATGACTGAATCGCTGGATACTGTAAAAAGCGCGCTCGCTGAAGCGCGGGCTGAGATTGCCAAGGTTATTATTGGACAGCAGCATGTGATCGATCACGCGTTGATCGCGATCTTTACCGGTCATCATGTATTGGTGGAAGGCGTGCCTGGGGTGGGGAAAACGTTGCTGGTGAGGACACTGGCCAAGGTGTTGGGTGGTGACTTTGCGCGGATTCAGTTCACACCGGATTTGATGCCGGCGGATATTACCGGCACGAGTGTGTTTAACTTGAAGGACAATGATTTTGTGTTGGTGAAAGGGCCGGTGTTTACCAGTTTCCTGCTGGCGGATGAGATCAACCGGGCACCGGCGAAGACGCAGTCGGCCTTGTTGCAGGCCATGCAGGAGCGGTTGGTGACGATTGACAATGAGACCCATGAGTTGTCTTCGAGCTTCACGGTGTTTGCGACGCAGAACCCAGTGGAGTATGAGGGGACTTATCCGCTACCGGAGGCGCAGAAGGACCGGTTCATGTTTAAGGTGAATGTGGGATATCCGGATCGGAATGAAGAGCTGTCGTTGGCGAATCGAATGCTGGGAATCGCTTCGCCAGAGGCGGTGCTGGGGAGTGGTGAGGGGAGGGAGGGGGTGACAGCGGACCGCATTCTCGCATTGAGGCAGGCATTGCAGGGCGTGACGGTGCGCGAGGAGTTGGTGGCGTATGTGGTGGACATGGTGCGCGCAACTCGGGAGCACGAGGCGGTGCTGGTGGGGGCGGGTCCACGTGCGACGCAGTCATTGATTCTGGCGAGTCGCGCGCGGGCAGCGTTGGATTCGAGAGATTTTGTGACGCCGGATGATGTGCGCACATTGGCCGAACCGGTGTTGGGTCATCGACTGATTTTGCGCCCCGAGTTCGAGATCGAAGGATTGACGATTGGGGAGTTGATAGGTCGCGTTTTGGAAGCGGTGCCGGTGCCAAGGTGAAGTGAAAAGGTATAAGTGAGAAGTGAAAAGTGGTTGTAATCGCATGCCTGTTCCATCTAACAAGTTACTGATTTATACCTTGGTGGTGGGCATTCCTTTGTTCACGTTGCTGGGGTTGATGGAGGTTCCGTTGGCGGGGGTGGTGGGAATTGGGGTGATGCTGGCGTTGGTGGTGGCGATGGACATGCCGGGGGCGGCGGCTTCGTTGAGGAGGTTGAAGGTGGAGGTGCCGAAGGTGATTCGAACGACGAAGGGCAGGAAGTTTGAGCTGCCGCTGGTGGTGGTGAATGGGGGGATGCTGGCGAAGAGGATCAAGGTTGGATTGCCTTTGCCGGAGGAGATTGATGGGGAGAAATCGGTGCTCGACTGGAAGCTGAGGAACGATGATGAACGCAATGGAACGAAGTGGGAGTTGCTGGCGGTGGAGAGGGGGAGTTTTAAGATGGAGAGGCTTTATTTCGAGGGAATCTCGGGGTTGGGGTTTTGGTTGGGACGACGGGCGATTGAGGTGCTGGTGGAGGTGAAGGTCTATCCGGATTTGAGTCATGAACGCAGTGTGCTGGCGCCGTTGTTTTTTCGAAGGGGAACGATCGGGGTGCATCAGGTGAGACAGATCGGCAAGGGTAGGGAGTTTGAGCAGTTGCGTGCTTATGCGCCGGGGGATGGTTATGAGGATGTGTATTGGAAGGGGACGGCGAAGCGGAGGTTTCCAGTAACAAAGATGTTTCAGTTGGAACGGACGCAGGAGGTTTATGTGGCGGTGGATTGTTCGAGGCGGAGTCGGCGTCGGCTGGAGGGTTTGATTGGTCATGAAGAGGCGGGGATGGTGGCGAAGACGCAGTTGGAAAGGTATATCCAGGCGGCGCTGGTGCTGGCGTTGGCGGCGCAGCAGCAGTCGGACCGGTTTGGGTTGCTGGTGTTTTCCGACAAGGTGCAGCGGGTGATTCCGGCAGGGAGCGGTCGGGCGCATTATGATGTGATCCGCGATGTGCTTTACACGTTGCAGGCGCAGGCGGTGAGCCCGGATTTTGATGAGTTGTTTGTGCAGATTGGGAATCGGATGAGGCAACGGGCGCTGCTTTTGATTTTGACGGATCTGGGGGAGCCGTGGCTTGCGGAGTCGTTTGTGGAGGGGGTGTCGCTGGTGTCGAGAAGGCATGTGGTGTTGACGCACATGTTGGGTCAGAAGGAGGTGCGGCCGATGTTTGGTGACGGGGACCGGGTGGAGGATGATGATGAATTGTATGGCAGGCTGGCGGGGCAGTTGATGTGGAATGATTTGCAGGAGACGATGCGGTTGTTGAAGCAGCGAGGGGTGCATTTGACGTCGTCGACGCAGGAAAGTTTGGTGGCTGATGTGGTGAGTGAATATCTGAAGGTGAAGAAGCGGCAGTTGATTTGATCTGAATTGAGATAAGATGAAATGATTGCGGATCTGAAAGGTTTTATTGAGCGCGAAGAGCCCCACTGGTTGGAGCTTGAGAAGGAGCTGGCGCGGATGCGGGATGGGCTGGGGGATTTTTCGGATTTGAAGTATGCGCGGCATGTATTGTCGCTATTTCAAAGAGCCTCGGCGGACTTGTCGAGGATTCAGGGGTATTCGGCGGAACCGGAGTTGAAGGCCTATCTTGAGCGGTTGGTGGGCGAGGGGTATGCGGAGATTCATTCGGCTTCGCGGGATCGGAGGAGTTTCAAGTTATGGCATTGGCTGGTGCGCGAGTTGCCGCAGACGTTTCGGCGACAGGTTTGGGGCTGGCATGTGTCGGTGGGATTGACGCTGGCGGGGGCGCTGGTGGGGGCGGTGTTGTTGTCGTTTGATCTGGATGGTCGTGAAGCGATTTATCCGTTTCCGCATCTGGTGGAGATGACGCCGAGCGAGCGGGTGGCGATGGAGGAAAAGCCTGCGGGAACTGACCGGCTTGAAGGAGCGAAGGCGACGTTCTCCGCGCAGTTGATGCAGAACAACATCAGTGTGGCGTTTCGCGCACTGGCGTTTGGAATGACGTGGGGATTGGGGACGGTGTTGTTGTTGTTTTACAATGGCGCGGTGCTGGGTGCGGTGGCGTTTGATTATGTGACGGATGGACAATGGGTGTTTTTGCTGGGGTGGTTGTTGCCGCATGGATCATTTGAGATTCCGGCGATCTTGATTGCGGGGCAGGCGGGGGTGGTTTTGGGTCGGGCCCTGATTGGTTGGGGGACGATGGGTGGATTGCGCACAAGGTTGAGGGAGATTGCGTCGGACCTGGCATCGCTGGCCGGGTTGGTGGGTTTGTTGATGATTTGGGCGGGGGTGGTGGAGGCGTTTTTCTCGCAATATCACGCGCCGGTGCTGCCGTATTCGGTGAAGATTGGGTTTGGGATTCTGCAGCTCGCGGGGTTGATGTGGTTCTTATTTTTCTCAGGAAAGGAGCGGCGCGAGCCGGGTGAGAGATCATGAGCGTGACGCGTGCGGCGGTGTTGAACATAACAACGCCTGAGGGGGTGAATTTTTCACTGCCGCTGGCCGGGCCGGTGACGCGGAGTCTGGCTTACATGATCGATTTCGTGACGATCATGGCGGTGTTTAGTCTCATCAAACCGGTTCTGGAAACGATGCAGGTGTTGACCGGAGACATGGGCATCGGGATGACGATTTTGTTGCAGTTTGTGGTGTTGGAAGGGACGCGGATGATGTGTGAACTGTTGTGGCGCGGTCAGACAGTGGGCAAGAAGGTGCTGGGATTGCGGGTGGTGGATGAGCGGGGATTGAAGCTGCAACCTTCGCAGGTGGTGGTGCGCAATCTGTTGCGATTTGTCGATGCATTGCCGTTTTTTTATGCGGTGGGTGGGATGGTGGCGTTGTTCAATTCGCGTCAGCAAAGATTGGGGGATCTGGCGGCGGGGACGGTGGTGGTGCGGACGTTGAAGAGTCAACCGCCAGATGTGGCGTCGGTGCTGGAAGGGCGGTTCAATTCGTTTCGTGAGTTTGCGCATCTGGAGGCGCGGTTGAGGCAGGTGGTGACGCCGGAGGAGGGGCAACTGGCGCTTCAGGCCTTGGTGCGGCGTGAGGAGTTGGATGAGGAGGCGAGGGTGCAGATTTACCGGGAGCTGGCGGATCGATTCCGGGCGAAGGTGGTGTTTCCAGAAGCGGCGGTGTTTGGGTTGAGTGATGAGCAGTATGTTCGAAATGTGGTGGAGACGGTGTTTCGCAAGAGGGGGAGGTGAGGCGGCCTGCTGGATTGACGATGGACTTTGACTAGGCAGGCATCGTGACTTAGGTTGAGGGTGGTGAGCGGTATCTAGTCGCTCGCCAAGCTGCGAGGCAGCCAGCCATTCCCGTAACTGCCATGTCAGATGGCTCAACGGTGGAGGACCCCCATGAAAGAAGATTCCCCAACCTCCTGGCATGAAGTGCCGGAACCCGATGTGGTTCGAATGTTGAAGAGCGATGCAACCGGGGGGCTGACTCAAGGTGAGGTCGATGAACGGTTGCGGGAGTTTGGTGGCAATGAGATGACCGCGCAGAAGCGGATGAGCGAGTGGAAGCGCTTCCTGCTGCAGTTTGCACAGCCGCTGATGTATATCCTGCTCGTGGCGTCGGTAGTGACATTGGTGCTCGGTGAGTATGTGGATTCGGCGGTGATTTTTGGGGTGACGTTCATGAACGCGCTGGTGGGATTTTTGCAGGAGAGCAAGGCCGAGAAGGCGATTGAGGCACTTTCGAAAATGGTGCTTACCGAGGCCACGGTGCGGCGTGATGGACGGAAGCAGCGGGTGAATTCGGTGAAGTTGGTGCCGGGGGACATCGTGTTGTTGCAGTCGGGCGACAAGGTTCCGGCGGATCTGCGCCTGCTCATCGTGCGCAACTTGCAGGTGGATGAGTCGGCGCTGACGGGCGAGTCGGTGGCGGTGGAGAAGGAGGTGGGCGTTGTTGAGCCAGGGGCGGGCATTGGGGATCGGAAGAACCTCGCTTTCGCGGGCACGCTGGTCACTTACGGTCAGGCTGAGGGCGTGGTGGTGGCGACGGGCAATCGCACGGAGACGGGAAAAATTGCGGGACTGATCGACGGGGCAGCAGATCTTTCCACGCCGCTCACGCGCAAGATCGCGGAATTCAGCAAGCTGGTGCTGTGGGTGATTCTTGGACTGGCGGTGCTGAGTTTTGTGATCGGTGTCGTGCGCGGGGAGAAGGCGGTGGATATGTTCATGGCGGCGGTCGCATTGGCGGTTGGCGCGATTCCAGAGGGCCTGCCTGCAGCGGTGACCATCACGCTGGCGATTGGCGTTTCGCGAATGGCCAAGCATCGGGCGATCATTCGCAAGCTTCCTGCGGTTGAGTCGCTGGGCAGCACCACCATCATCTGCTCGGACAAGACGGGAACCCTGACGGAGAACAAGATGACCGTGCAGCAGGTTTTTGCGGGTGGGAAGTTATTCGACGTGACGGGCAGTGGCTACGAAACGGCGGGTGAGGTCATGATGGATGGGGAGATTGCTGCGGTGGATCAGCACAAGGCATTGCATGAGACCTTGCTTGCGGGTTTGCTCAACAATGACTCGCAAATTGTGCGGGATGACGATCAACTTAAGGTCGAGGGCGATCCGACGGAAGGGGCGCTCATTGTGGCGGCGCAGAAGTTGGGGCTGGTTCCGGAGGACACTCACGATGCGCATCCGCGGCTTGATGTGATCCCTTTTGAATCGGAGCATCAGTTCATGGCCACACTGCACAGTCGGGGTGAGGGCGAACCACGGGTGATCTTCAAAAAGGGTTCGGTGGAGCGCTTGCTGGAACGTTGCACGCATGGGCTTGGGGATGATGGAAAGCTGGCACCTGTGGATGTCGAAGGGGTGAATGCGGCGGTTGAGCAGATGGCCGCGAAAGGGATGAGGGTGCTGGCTTTTGCGCGGTTGGAGGTGGCGCATGATCATAAGGAACTGGATCACGATCACCTGAAGGACGGACTCACTTTTCTGGGCTTGCAAGGGATGATCGACCCGCCACGCGCGGAAGCCATTTTGTCGGTGCGGAAATGTCGGGAGGCTGGCATTCAGGTGAAGATGATCACGGGCGATCATGCGTTGACTGCCCGCAGCATTGCGATGCAACTCGGCCTGCGCGGCGGTGGCGGTGGCGATGACGAGACGGAACTGATCGCGGTGACTGGGAGGGAGTTGGAGAAACTTTCTGACGATGAATTGGCTTATGTCGCCGAGCGTGCGGCGGTGTTTGCGCGGGTCGCGCCGGAACAGAAACTGAAGCTGGTGAAAGCGCTGCAATCGCGTGGTCACATTGTGGCGATGACCGGCGATGGCGTGAATGATGCGCCTGCCTTGAAGCAAGCCGACATTGGTGTGGCGATGGGCATCACTGGGACGGACGTTGCGAAAGGGGCGGCGGACATGCTGCTGACGGATGACAATTTTGCCAGCATTCAGGCGGCGGTCGAAGAGGGGCGCAGCGTTTTTGACAATCTCACCAAGTTCATCATCTGGACCCTGCCGACTAACTTTGGCGAAGCGACCATCCTGCTCGCGGCGATCCTGTTGGGCACTGCGTTGCCCGCTTTGCCGGTTCAGCTTTTGTGGATCAACATGGTCACGGCGGTGCTGCTGGGATTGATGCTCGTCTTCGAACCCAAGGAGCGCGATTTGATGCAGCGTCCGCCGCGTGATCCCAAACAACCGATCATCACATTTCCGCTCTTCATGCGGACGGGATTGGTAACTCTGATCCTGTTGATCGGCGCGTTCGGCGCTTTTTTATGGGAACAGGAGGTGCGCGGCAAAAGTGTGATTGAAGCGCGCACGACGGTCATCAATGTCATCGTGGTGGTGGAGTGTTTTTATCTACTCAATTGCAGATCGCTGCTGCATTCGATGTTTTTTGTGGGGTTGTGGACCAACCTTGCCGTTTATGCGGGCATCGCGGCGATGCTTGGGGCGCAGGTGCTCTTCACGCACTCGGCGCTGATGAATCGACTTTTTCATTCGGCACCGCTGGATGGGACTTCGTGGCTCTATGTCTTTGGCGTAGGCGTTGCGGCCTACTGTGTGGTTGAGCTTGAGAAATGGATTCGATTGAAGGTGACGCAGAAGGACATGGATGCCGGGTCTCAGGATTCGTAATCGGCACCGGTGAGGCTGTTGAGGACGGATTTCTGCCAGGTGCGGAGTTGTTGCTGAAGTTCGGCTGCTTTGTCGGGTTCAGAGTCGATGAGATTCTGTTTCTCGGCGGGATCGGCGTCGAGATTGAAGAGTTCGGGTTGGGTTTTTTTATCGTGGATGACGAGTTTGAAGCCGTTGTGAATGATGGAGCGTGGGCCTTGGAAGTCCTGTTCATTCAATGACGGATGATGCCAGTTGGTGAAGTCGCGGGTGGCTTTGCCGCGTTGGAGTTTGACCAAGGGGGAGGTGCCTTCCTGAAGTTCGGGATCGATGTAGGGATTGGGTTTGGGGTTGAGGTTGGCGAAGCGGGAGGTGTTGTAGTTCCAGAAGTAGAGGGGGGACGGACGTTGGGTTAGGGTCTTGTTGTTGTCGATGACGGGACTGAGGTCGATGCCGTCGATGGGTCGGGTGGGAAGAGGGAGGTCGATGAGGGCGCAGAGGGTGGGCAGGAGGTCGCTGGTGCTGGCGCGGAATTTGGTATTGATGGGTTGGGGGATACGGGCGGGCCATTCGATGACTCCGGGGACGAGGATGCCACCTTCGTAGACCTGGCCTTTGACGCCGCGATGCGGCAGGCCGAGGGCGGCGTCGGGGGAGGTGCCGTTGTCGCCGCAGTAGAGGACGAGGGTGTTGTCGCGCAGGCCCTGGTTGGCGAGGTGTTTTCTGAGGGTGCCGATGGCGCGGTCCATGGCGGTGATTTCGGCGTAACGTTCGCGGAGCACTTCGCCTTGTGAGCGGGTGACTTGTTCGCCGGTTTCGTTGGAGGTGAGTTTTACTTCCTTTGAGTAAAGCGCGGGGAGGTCGTCGTAGAGGGCGAGGTCGGCAGGGAGTCCGCTGTAGGGTTCGTGAGGAGAGCCGAACCAGACGACAGTGAAGAATGGCTGGCCGGTGGATCTCGCGCGGTCGATGAAGCGGATGGTTTCGGCGATGAGGATCTCGGAGCTTTCGCCTTGGAATATTTCGGGGTCGGCACCATTGCGCGACAGGGCGGGGTTGAGCTCGAAGAAGTTGTCGTGGGAGAGCCATTCATGAAAGCCCATGGCACCGGGGCTGACGGGTGAAGTTTTTTTGACGGCTCCGATATGCCATTTGCCGAAGTGGGCGCAGCGATAGCCGACATTGGAGAGGAGTTGGGCGATGGTGATTTCTTCGGGTCGGATGGACCAGCCGGGGGCGAAGGTGCCCATGCGGTTCGGATGCCGACCGGTGAGAAAAGCGGCGCGGGTGGGGGAGCAGCTTGGGTGGGTGGCGTAGAAGCGGTCGAAGCGCAGACCCGTGGCGGCCATTTCATCGAGCACCGGGGTTTTAATATGAGTATGGCCGTTGTAGCCCGTTTCCTCCCAACCGTGATCGTCGCCCATCATGAGGATGATGTTGGGTTTGGATTGGGGTTCCGTGGCTGCGACCAGAGGATGGATGAGGGACAGGCAGGTGAGGGCGGTGAGGATGGCGTGTCTCATGGGGAGGGATGTTGACGTGCTAGCCGTTGGCGAACGGACGTGAACTTTTAACGCAGTGGGGGGGATGATCCTTCAGCGGTGTTTGATCGGACGGCGGCAAAGTGGTTTGGCTCCGAGACGGGGGGTGATGAAGGAATATTTGAAGTGCAGCGGCTGGGAATTAATCATGAGAGTTGTTTGAAGATTTAGGTCGTTCGCAGATCGTGGATGCGGTCACTTGGTTTTTATGCGTTTAGAGCGGAGGTGCCCGACCTTAAGTCAGATTTGACGGCGCGGCGCATAATTTTAGGGGAGCGAAGTTGTATCAGCGTTAAACAATGAAAAATGCACCACAGGTTCAAGCAGGAGGGCAGTTTTGATGCTGACCCTTCTAAGATTCACGGATGCGTTTTGGTTTTGAGAGAAAAGAAGATGTTTTTCAGAAACTGACTGCATTTCGTGAGAAATCCGCTTAGGTGGTTTTCCTCTATGAATAGGAGAATTTTAAATTGGTGGAGAAAAGAACAACAGGAAGATTCCGGCGATAGTGCCGAGCCGTGGATGTTGGAGCCACTGACCCCAATTTTTCTTGAATCTGAGCACAAAATCTATGTCTCGGCGATTGAAGATGCATTGAGGAAAGATGGAGTAAACAACATTGCGCTTTCAGGAAACTACGGAGTTGGGAAAAGTAGCATACTTCAAAAAGTTGCGGAAAATTATCGAGAGTCAGTCATAATGATTTCTCTCTCAACGCTGGCTCCCATTGAGAAAGAGAAAGAAGCGAATTCACAACCCCACTTCATCACTCCGGTCACAAATCGTATTCAGCAAGAAATCGTCAAACAAATGCTTTACTTCGTGCCCGCTGGGAAGCTAACCGGCTCTCGCTTCCGTCGAATAGAGAAATTTTTATTTGTGCGCGAAGCAGTATTGGCTTTGATACTTGCACTGATTGTGGCTGGAGTCTTCCTTATCACGGGATGGACCGAGAAAATATCCAATGTGTTCCGACCAGAGGTTGAGTGGGGAAAATGGGGGCATATTGCTATTTTTGGATGTTCCGCCATTTGTGCTTTTTCGCTGCGCCGGGTATGGCATGGTAAACTACACATCAAGGAACTGTCGGCAGGATCGGCTAGTGTCACTCTAGATGGAAATGCAGAGTCTTATTTTGATCAATATTTGGATGAAATTGTTAATTTCTTCGATGTGTCGAAATGCAGAATCGTCATTTTTGAGGATATAGACCGCTTTGAGAATTCGCATATTTTTGAAACCCTTCGTTCTCTGAATGGTTTATTGAATTCGTCAAGAACGAAGCGTGAAGCCATACGGTTTATTTATGCAGTGAAAGACAGTATTTTTGACTATGATAAGTTGCTCTTTGAGCGCAGAAGCCGTGATATAAAAGTGGAGAAATCCGATTCCGCCCATGCCGAGGCAGTAAGAGCTAACCGGACCAAGTTTTTTGATCTCATAATTCCAGTTGTTCCTTTTATCACCCATCGGAGCGCCCGCGATCATGTAGTGCAAATTTTCAAGTCGATAGATCACAAGATTGGAGCTGACATTATTGATCTAGCAGTTCAATTTATCCCTGATATGCGGTTGATAAAAAATGTTAGGAATGAGTTCGTTGTGTTTCGGGATCGAGTGATTCGTGATGGAGGTTCTGGGCTCAACTTAAGCGAGAACGAATTATTCGCGATGATGCTTTATAAGAGCACACATCTAACTGACTTCGAGAATATCAGGTTTGGAAAAAGCAAGCTTGATGAACTATATGAAGCCAGTCGTAAAATTGTTAGAATCAAGAGGCTTGAAAATCAACAACGAATAAGTGATCTGAAAGATAATTTGCAACGGCTAGATGGTATTGAATCAAAAAGTCAATGTCTAGAGCAAAAGCTGGTTTTATACATTGATCGTATCAGCAAGCAATTGTCGGTTCGAAATCAGAGGATGAATCAGTTCGAGTTTGAAAACGCGACTATTAAGTTTGGAGGGACGCAAATAAGTAGTGAGGAGGCTAAATCTTCGGATTTTTGGAGAAGAATTTCAGTGGCCCCTATAACCCACAATCTTGAAATAATTCAGCAACATTATCACGTAGGGGAGATAAAATTGACTCTTAATCGAGAACAGCTTTCGGAGATTCTGCAAGACTCCCTGAAACAAGAATTCTGGGACAAAAATCTTGCTGAAGAGATGCATAAGAATCTAAGGATGCACGAAGAAAATTTGAATTTTCTTCGTCAATCAGACATGAGTGACCTTATCCAGAGATCGGAGTTTACTGCAGCCTTCAATGGCACTGAAGAAGCGCTCGATACGGTTGCAGCAAAGCTTTTGGAAAGCAAGATGGCGTTTGAATTAGTGAAACGAGGTTACATCAATCGAAATTTCACTCTTTACACGTCGACTTTTCATTCGGACCGGGTCAGTGCGGCGGCAGCGAATTTCATCATGCATCATGTTGCTCCAAACACCATGGATGAGTTTTTCAGTCTGGCTGCAGAAGATATAAAATCACTAGTTCGCGAGTGTGGGATGCAATCACTTGGAGATTCTGCATTTTTCAATATTTCAATTTTGGATCATCTATTGCAGGACAATATCGAATTATCGAAAATCATGATTCGTTCTATTGCCCGTTTCGAGGATGATGCGAAACGATTCTTGCAGGCGTATCTAAACGAGGGAGCTGAGAGGCACAAGTTTCTAAAAGTGTTAGCGCAAATAAGTTCTCGAATCTTGAATTTTCTCATCGCTGATGTCAAATTAGATTTATCCACCCGGATCGCGTTGACGAATACTGTGCTGGAGCATCTAAATGCAGAAGTTGATTATGATCTTAACCATGATGTCATCGCCTTTTTTAAGGAAAATTACTTAAGGTTTCCGGTTCTGACTGACGATAAAATTGAAACGCCTGTGATCGATGCTGTTGCAAACCTCTTCGAGGAAGTAGACGTTCGCTTTCCATTGCTCATGCCACTGAGTAAGTCGTGTCGCAAAGCATTCGTGGACCGTAATATATTCGATGTAACCATGGAAAATTTGCAGCTAGCAATCGGTGGCGATTTGCATCCAGGGTTGGATATAATCCGAAATGTAAACCCGAAAACCTACAAATATGTTCTTGATAATCTGGATGCTTATTCTTCGGCTGTGGAGGTTTCGCCACCGTCAATTGTTAAGTTGAGCGATTTTGCAATAGTCATCAATGATATTTGTGCTAATGGCATAACCTATCTTGATCACATGCTTGCATGCGCATCTCCAGATTGTGTTATCGATGACTTAAACGTTGCTCAAAAAGAAGCGTGGCCGAGTATCATTGAGCATGGTCGACTTAAGCCTACATTAAACAATATTAGTGAATACATAAGTGCCATTGGTAAGATTGATCGCAGTCTCGGAAAATTTTTGAACTCCATAGACTCTATTACTATAGCAGACGATGTTGAGGAGGAGATTAAGCAGGGTTTAGCGAACAAAATTTTGATAGCACGAGATAAGATAACATCTGTGTCACAACGATGTAAGCTTGTTTCGAGTCTTCAACTGAAGTCATATCTGCGCATCGAAGAGATTCATGAAGAAGGAGAATTGTTTGCGTCGCTCTTAAAAAGGGGTGTCATAGAAGATTGTGCTGAGACGTATTATCATCTTATGCATTCCAATTGGGAAACGAGAGAATTCTTCATTATGGCTTCGAACGAGTTCGTTAAATATTTGGATTCATCTCTTGTTCAGGGAGATGTTGCAAAGATACTTCTAAGTGAGAAAATAAGTGTCGCTGTAAAACAGGCCGTTCTGAATATTTCGGATGAATACATTCACAATTGCGACGAACAGACTCTGCTGGCAGTTGCAGAAATAGCGTCTAGCTTGAAAGTCTCTGTTTCTAGTCTCGTGGTAGAGACTTTGTCAGCGCACGAGGTTCCGCCTGGGCAAATTGTATTTTTGCTTGCAGATCAATTGCAGCAAATTGAAAAAGAACGGTTGCTGCTGATCCTCGGAAACCTAGGTGGTGAATATAAAAAGCTATCGGATGATAGTCAAAAACAACCCAAACTGACTGATTCACCGGAACACCGGGCACTTATTCAACGGTTGCAGAGTGATGAAATCCTAGGCAAGGTTGAGGAGGAGGGAAATTCACTGCGAATCTACAAACGTCGTCGTTAGCGAGGCAATCACAGTTTTCAGGGTTTTATAATGGAGGATCCCACTAGGTTCAAGAGCCGGTTGGGGTGGTGGGCATTGGTTTGGGAGAGAGATGAGACGGACAGGATGTCCGCTGCGCGCACTCGATGGAAACGCGTGTTGATACTTTAATTGAAGACATCAATGCTCATGCATGCATGATTGCATTCTGACGCATCCGGGCCAGAACTGTTGCATCATAGGGAACGTGCGCCGAGTGCACGCCTTCGAGCAACGCGGCTTCAAGAGCGGGTGACTCATCCAACTCTTGCCTTTCTAGGGCTCGTAGAGCCTCGCGAATGATCTCGCCTTCATCGGCGTATCTTCCGGTGCTGAGGAGGCGCTCAACGAGATGGCTGAGCGCAGGTGGAAGGGCAACGGTCATGGGCTTATGATAATAGAGGAAGCGAGACTGTCGAGAAAGGAGTGGGGTCGGCGGAACAGTCGACGAGTGGGCTGCTCGACCTACTTCTTCCTAATTGGAGTGAGTGTGCAGGACATGTTGTCCGGGTTGGGAGAGATGAGACAGACAGGATGTCCGGCGGACGCACAGGCTGAAAGCCTGAGTCACCGGGACCAGCACGATGAAAGGACAGGCAAAATGCCTGTCTCACCCACAGGCTTGCAGCCCATAAGCATATACCTAAAAGTTGAAGTATGCATTGAGCTGGCTATGTTGGCTGATGCAACCGCGAACTTTGGTCGAAGATGAGTGGGAGGTGCTGCGGCGCTTTCTCCCTGAAAACTTGGATGAAGATGCCTGGCTTCACGGTGCAATGCGCCGACGGCGAGGTCAGATCACCTCCGCAGAGCAGCTATTGCGGGTGCTGCTCATGCATGTCGGTGGAGGCTTGTCCCTTGAGCAAACTTCAGCGCGTGCCCGCGCCCGAGGCTTGGCCGACCTCAATGCCATGGCTCTACATAAACGACTTTGCACCTCGCGCCCCTGGCTGGAGGCGCTTTGCATTC